>CAYRBS010000142.1:0-6550 GCA_964422335.1 uncultured Mariniphaga sp.
TCGAACGGCGCTGCAAACGGCCTTCAACACCTGCGGTATCGAGGGCTCCGCGAATTAAGTGATAGCGTACACCGGGAAGGTCTTTTACCCTTCCGCCACGTACTAAAACAATAGAGTGTTCCTGCAGGTTGTGCCCTTCTCCCGGAATGTAGGCATTCACCTCTTTTCCGTTGGTAAGCCTTACCCTGGCCACTTTACGCATGGCAGAGTTCGGTTTTTTAGGGGTTGTGGTGTAAACACGTACACACACACCACGCCGCTGCGGGCATGAATCGAGGGCCGGAGATTTACTTTTCTCTACCCTGCTTTGTCTTCCTTTTCTAACTAACTGTTGTATCGTTGGCATAAATACCTGTAATTTATTTAGTTAATAATCGTCCTAAAAATGGACTGCAAAAGTATGTTAAATTTCAATAAAAACAATGGTTTTCAGGAGGAAAAATAAAGATCCCTTCTGAAAAACGGCACGCAAAAGTACTAATTTTGAGAAAAGAACAAACCATTTTGTGCTTTTTTTTCAAAAAATTAAAGTACAAGCAAGCCGGGGCAACATCTTTTTCCGATGATCAAAACTTCCTGCGTTTTCTTTCGTTACCAAATTATAAAAGTTTCAGTTTAACTATCTATGGCAAAGCGTTGGAAATCGGTAAAAACAAATATCCTGCTGGGATATTTTACCCTTATTGTTATTGCATCGGTAACCATTTGGGTCATATTTAATGAAACACTGGCGATTTCGGAAAGCCAGGTGGATATGAACCCGGTAAATGATAAAATACTTATAACAAACTCGATACTTACCGATTTGTATGAGGCCGAAGGTTTGGAACGGAGTTATTTACAAACAGAAAATACAGAACATTTCCTGGAGTATAAACAGTTGATGGATTCCATCAGCTACCAGGTTGACTCCCTGGGAAAAATTGCGAACAACCCCGCGCAAAAAATGCACACCGACAGTATTCAGGAATTGTTATTGCAAAAGCGGAAAAACCTGAATGAACTGGTTGCCATTAAAAATGCAGGTTCATCTGAAAAACTGTACGACCGGGCCATGCTCCGGCTCACCGCCAACAAAGACTCCATAAACCAGCTGTTAAGTATTTATAAAACAGTTACCACCAGCAAGGACAGTATTTTTGTGAAACAAAAGAAAGATCGGTTAGTCGATCGGCTCATCCATGTTTTTTCGCCCCAAAACGAACCTGATTCCACACTTCAGGTTGTGGTAAACCAGTCGGTTCAGGTTGACAGCATTCTGAACACTTTCAACCCTTCCGACTCGGTTGCCCGGTTTTTATCTTCCATTATAGAAGACATTCAGGAAGAAAGTGTTGTATATGAAAAACAATTGATAAATAAAGAACAGGAAATTTTAGCAAACGACCAGACCATCACCCTGCAAATCAGGCAAATGCTTTCAAAGCTGGAAAATGAAGACCTGGTTAATTCGCTTCTTGAGGTGGAATCGCAGCAAGGGCGTATAAATAATATGACCAACATTGTTATCACCCTGGGGATTGTTGCCCTGGCGATCATTTTAGGATTCCTGGTACTCATCCTGAAAGACATCAGCAAAAGCCAGCATTACCGCCAGCATTTGGAAAAAGAAAAAGCCTATTCGGAATCGCTCCTGAAAAGCAAGGAACAATTTATGCTCAGCATCACCCATGATCTGAAATCGCCCCTGGGTTCCATCATCGGTTTTTCACAGTTAGCTGAAAAAGAAAATGCTACAGAGCGCCAAAAGTATTACCTGAAAAATATAGGAAAATCGGCCAGTTACATTTTAAAACTGACCAACGACCTTCTGGATTTTGCCCGGCTTGAAACAGGAAATCTGAAAACGGAAAATATCCGGTTTAACCTGAAAGCACTGATGGATGAAATTGTAGAAGGATTTTATCCCATGGCATCCTCTAAAAACCTCCGGCTCGAATTGCACACTGCCGACCTTCCCGACCATAATTATTCAGGCGACCCGGTAAGAATCAAGCAGGTATTGGGCAACCTTATTTCCAATGCCATCAAATTCACCCACAAAGGCCGGGTGATTGTATCGGTATCTGTTTCTGAAACAAAAGGCCAAACGGACCGGGTGCAGTTTGATGTAATTGATACCGGAATAGGCATCTCAAAAGAAAACAGCCAGCTGATTTTTGAGGAGTTCTCAAGGGTTTATTCCGAAGGAAGCAGTCAATACGAAGGAGCCGGTTTAGGACTGACCATTACCAAACGGATTGTTGAACTGCTGGACGGGACAATCAGCCACAACAGCCAGTACACAAAAGGCAGCCATTTTACCGTTTTTCTGCCTTTAGTGCGGCTTAACACAAGGTTGCCCGATGAACATCTCCAAAAAACGGCAACCACCCCGGTTGATACAACACAATTCACTTTTAACAATGAACGGGTTCTGCTGGTGGATGATGATCCGTTTTTACTTGAGATGGCTGCAAATGTATTACAGTCGGCAAACCTGCAGGTAACTCCTTTTACAGAATCTGAAAAAGCGGTTAAAGCCATAAGTAAGCAGCCGTTCGACCTGCTGATAACAGACATACAAATGCCTGGTAAAGATGGATTTGAACTGCTTTCAGCTTTCCGGAAAAACACACCAAAATTAACACGGGCCATTGCCATGTCTGGCGAGGCAGCAGGGCAGCACAAATTTAAAAGTGCCGGTTTTTCCGATTTTATCCAAAAACCTTTTCAACCCGAAGAATTACTTGCAAAAGTGGCTTTTGTGATAGACGGTAAAAAAGTAGCTTCAACCCAAACGAATAGCTTGCCTGACAACGGAGAAACCAACAACTACAGCACGAAGGGAATAGAAGCCTTTGCCTCGGGCGACCCGGAAACCACCCGTAAAATTTTAATTTCATTTATCGAGTCAACAGCCGAAAATACCCGGCTGTTCAGGCAATACCTTCAAAAAGGGGATGTTGAACTGCTGTCGAAATTAGCACACAAAATGTTGCCGATGTTCAGGCAGCTTGAAGCAAAAGCCGTTGTTGCACCGCTGGCAAAGCTGGAACAAAACAATTTTAACAAACAGGAAAAAGATGAATGGGAAAAAACCGCCCGTTCGGCATTGCTGGAAATTGAAAAACTCATGGAAAAAATTGGGGAGGAATATCAGATTCCTTTATCTGACGAACTGATATTGTAACGTTTCAACTTGTTGTACAATGTTTTACGGTCTATCTCAAGCAGGCGGGCTGCTTCGCTTTTATTATAATTTGCTGCATCCAATGCTTTACGAATGGCAAGGTCCTCGTCCTTTTTGCTGTACAATGCAAATTCTCCGCCGGTAGTTTTCCGGGTGTATAATTCAACAGGTATTTCTTTGATGGTGATTGAGCTGCCACGTGCAAGCAGGGTAGCCCTTTTAACAATGTTTTTCATTTCGCGTAAATTACCCGGCCAGTGGTAATCCAAAAAAACCTGTTCCACATCTTTTTCAAAACCATTGACTGATTTATCGAGGTATTTATTGGCCTGTTCCAAAAAATGATTTGCGAACAACATGATATCCGACTTCCTTTCCCTCAGTGGCGGCACATTCAGTTCAAATTCATTGAGCCGGTGATACAAATCCTCCCTGAAATGACCGTTTTCCTGTGCATGAAGTAAATTTTCGTTGGTAGCGGCAACAATGCGCACATCCACCGGAATTTCTTTATTGCTCCCCACAGGTTTCACGATGCGTTCCTGTAATACGCGAAGAAGTTGAATTTGGGTGTTGTACGACAAGTTCCCCACTTCATCCAAAAACAGGGTTCCGCCGTTGGCAGCCTCAAAATACCCGGTTTTATCAGAAACAGCGCCGGTAAACGATCCCTTTAAATGGCCAAAAAATTCGCTGGCCACCAACTCGGACGGGATAGAGCCGCAATCAACCGCCACAAAAGGCTTCCCGGCCCTTTTGCTTTTTTCGTGAATAAGCCGGGCTGCATGTTCTTTTCCTGTGCCGTTTTCCCCCACAATCAAAACCGACATGGGTGTTGGCGCCACCAGTTCAATGTATTCTTTCAATCGCTGCGACGGCCTGCTAAACCCTTCCAGGTAGCCGGGAATTTCCCAGGAGGCTGGTTGATTTTCAACAGATTCATCATTTTCCTCCAGGGCCTCCCTCACGATATTCAGTACCTCATCGGGATTCAGCGGTTTGGGAATATAATCAAATGCGCCTTTTTTTATCGACTCAATAGCGGTTGAAATATCGGCATAACCGGTCATCATGATTATTTGGGTATCGGGCGCCTTCTTTTTAATCAGCCGGATTAATTCCATTCCACTCACATCGGGCATCCGCAAATCGGTAAACACTACATCAAAGCGTTGGGTATCAATAATACGTTTGGCTTCTACAGGTGAAAAAACAGTTTTTACGCGGTAGTTATTTTTTTCAAGAAGTGCTTTCAACATCAAGCAAAAGGTAACGTCATCGTCAATTATCAGAATACTTGCCATAGATAAATAGTGCCTGTTCAACTTATTTTCAAACTTATAAACGCCTTCCGGTTTTAGTTTATTATACCCATAAAACTCAATAAAGTTTTGATAAAATGATTGAAAATAAAAAAACCCCTGCCACAAAAGAACATTTCTTTTATGACAGAGGTATCAGGCACTTAAATTTTATTTTGCAGCAAAAAATAGAAGAACGAATTATAAGTTTTTTGTGAAAAAATTTAAATGACTGTTTCTATGTGCTTATTCTTTTACCTTGGGGCTTTGTCTTTTTTGTCTTCCAGCTCCTTCACTTTCAAAAACTCGCCGCTGGAATTAAAAAATACGGCAACCTTTTCATCCCCTTTGGCCAGTTTCACCTTGTATGAACCATCGCTTCCCAAAAAGACTTTTGCTATTTCATGGCCGCTGTAGCCTTCCTGAATGGCGTTTGTCACTGCTTCGGGAAGTTTCTCTTTTTCAATTTCATCGTACGTTACTTCTTCCTGAAATTTCACCATCGGGGTAGCTGAAAAATCGGCATAAACCGGTACCGTCATCCCCAAACCTACCAACAACATAACTGCTGTAATAATCAATCCTTTTTTCATAACATTAAAATTTTAATTTGACATTAACTTATTAACCATTTTCCTTACGATACTGGAATATCTATGCCAAAAAAAACGGGTAGAAAAACCTTGCTTTCAACCCGCTCAATGTCAGATACATAAAGAACAAACAACAAAAACAAACAGATAAAACAAGCACTCTCAACACTGTTGACTGCACAACTTGTTGTAGAAATATTCCCCAAAGGAAATTGAAGAAAAAAAGGAAAGAAAGTTCACATCCGCTCTCTCATCCGGGAAACCAACGGTTCGATCAGCCGTTCGATGAGCCTGCGATCTTTTGTAACAATTTCGGCCACCCCCTGCATTTCCTGGCTAAAGGGCAAAACACGATCGTAGTTGGTTACCAGGTTATCAACCAATTCTATTTCGGCGTTGTAAAAAGCACCATCGCCGGTATTTACCGGTACTTTTGAAATATTAACCACCTTGCCTTCAACAATACCGTATTCCATGTGCGGAAAATTATCGAGTTTAATATTGACCCGCTGCCCGGTTTCCACTTTCCCGGCGCCGGAAATTGGAATCACAGCCCGTCCGATAATACTTTGTTCAATGTCGGGGACAACCGTAAAAACCACGTTCCCCGATGTAACATACTGGTTGGCGCTCCAAAAATTCGTAAAGGTTATCTGCCCCGAAATAGGTGTTTTCAGAATAAACGACTGCTCCCACTCCACAAGCCGGTTGGTAAGGTTGTCATATTTTTCCTCCAGGTCAGTGAGCAACTGCCTTTCAGATTCTGACTTTTTCACCCGTTCTTCCTGGATTTGCTGCTCCAGGTTATTCATGGTAATTTGTGTATTGGCCAGCTCAGTCATGGCATTTTGGTACGAATATTTTTGTTTCAGCATGGCCGCTTTTGACTTTTCAAATTCGGATTCCGACATAATTTGCTGCGCCATGAGCGTGGAGTCGCGGTAGAACTGATTAAACGCCAGTTCATAATCTTGCCTGAGCACCACAATCTGGTTACGCGATTTCTCGTAAAAATTCTTGTAATCCTGCACCTGTTTCTGAAGCGATTCAATGCGCTGATCGTAGGGATTAAAAGAAAGGAAAGTCTGGTAGCTGCGTAATTGACTCAGAAAAGAAGAAAGGTGGGACTGATACTGTCCCAGGCTGTAATTTTCGGAAAATGAAATTTCATCAAATTTTTGCGGAGTATTAAACCAGGTATCAATGGAATCGAGCTTTGTAAGCAACCGGTACACATCGGCATAATTGGCCGGGTTTTCAATAACCGCCAGCAAATCGCCCCGGGCAACCTGCTGGTTGTTGGCCACAAACAGCAGATCGAGTTTTCCGTCGGCTTTTGCCACAATCTGCGCCGGTGGATTTTCCGACAAAATAGTCACGCGTGCGGTAATCAGATCGGGATATTTATAATAATAACTCCCTGTCAGTAAAATAAATACCACCAGCAGCATAATGGTTATTCCCCACCGGATAATCCAGCGCGG
>CAYRBS010000143.1:0-6548 GCA_964422335.1 uncultured Mariniphaga sp.
TTTTTCATTTATATTTGTTTTAAAACCGATAAAAATGGCACAACTAAAAGGATGGACAAGAAATATTCTGCTGATTGGCGGTGGAATTTTCCTGTTATTCCTGTTATGGTACTTTAGCGCCATTGTTACCTACGTACTCATTTCCGTTGTCCTTTCGTTCCTTGGGCGGCCTTTGGTTAACTGGCTCAAATTAATTAAATACAGAAGGTTCAGGATACCTAACGGCGTAGCAGCCTTCCTGGCTTTAATTGCCCTGTGGTTTGTGTTTATTTCCTTCTTTCGTTTTATCATCCCGCTTTTGATTAAAGAACTGGAAACCTTTTCGGAGATAGATTTTGAGGCGCTGCTGCAATCCATTGAAGAACCGCTTTCGAAAGTAATGCAATTTTCGGGCAACTCCCCCCTCGTTGTTGAGGATAGTACCTTTTACGATGTTTTAGCCGAACAGCTTGCCGCAAAAATTGATTTTTCACAACTCTCCAATATTTTTGTATTTATTGCGGGAACCATTGGCGAACTGCTCATTGGTTTTTTTGCGGTTTCGTTTATTACCTTTTTCTTTTTAAAAGAAAAAAACATGCTCCGGGAAGGAATCCTGCTTATTGTACCTACCGAACTGGAAGAAAAAGTAGCACACATTCTCGATTCTATCTCCTACCTGCTGCGCCGCTACTTTATCGGCCTTATACTGCAAATATTTATGGTCATGCTGCTCGACACCGTCGGGCTGAACCTGGTCGGAATCAGTTTCAACCATGCGGTTATCATTGGGCTGGTTTGCGGGTTATTCAACGTAATTCCCTACCTGGGGCCCTGGATGGGGACCACTATCGGGTTAATGATTGGAGCCGCCCTGAACATCAATGCCGACTTTATGAGCCACACTTTACCCCTGCTGGGCCTCATGGCTGCGGTTTTTCTTACCGTACAAATTATCGATAATGTACTGTTTCAGCCTCTCATTTACTCAAGCAGCGTAAAAGCCCACCCCCTTGAAATTTTCCTGGTAATTATAGCAGCAGGAAGCATGGCAGGCATTTTTGGGATGTTTTTGGCCATTCCTGCATATACCATTGTCAGGGTGATAGCAAAAGAATTTCTCGACAACATGAAACTGGTGCGTAAACTCACTGAAAACCTGGATGAAAAAGCCGTTAAAAAACCAAAATAAATTCTATGAAAAAACTTCTCAACGATTCCATTCTGCAAACATATTCTCTTTTCAAGCCCCCTCACGCCAATCTTTTCAAAATTTTTTATTTATATTTAGAAACCTTTAAAGTTGATTTTTGTTAGCTTTTGTATTGAAAAAATATAGCATAATAGTTATCATACTAAACTGAGCAGAATGAAAGAAATTTTCAATGGAGAAAGATGTAAATTTGATACCCGGTTTTATATTTTCCTGTTTGCTTTTTTTTGTTTTTTCCTCCAGCCTGTACTATCATTCTCTGAAACAGAGGAATCGATAATTACGGATGGGTATTCCAAAGAAGAAATTAACCGTGGAAAACGTTTTTTTATGGGGCTGTTGCCGTTCGACAGGGAACACGAGTCCTGTGTTTCGTGCCACAACCTGAATCCCACAGATACGATGAACTGGAACCCGTCGGCTATGGACATTGCCCTGAAATATGCAGGGCAGGACTCGGCATCTTTCCACCAGGCAGTGATGGAACCCACAGGCAATGTAATGACTGCCTCACACCAGAATTTTGATATCAGTGAGGAAGATTTACAAACCGTAAGAATTTACCTCAGCCACCTGGCCCAAAACGGACCCGAGCCCGCCAAACCAAGTATCAACCGGCTCCTGCTTTTCCTCTTTCTCGGATTAATTATTACATGGGCATTGCTCGACCTTATTTTTTTCAAAAAGGTAAAACTCAAATTCATACCGATACTTATTTTCCTCGGAGCCTTTGGATATCAACTTTCCATGTTATACGAAGAAGCCGTGGATCTTGGAAGAAGCGAAGGATTTCAGCCCGATCAGCCCATAAAATTTTCGCACCAGGTGCACGTGGGTGAAAACGAAATTGATTGCATGTATTGCCACCACACCGCCGAAGAATCGAAATCTGCAAATATTCCCTCCACCGGCCTTTGCATGAATTGCCACATTGTTGTACGCGAAGGTTCCCGGTCGGGTAGCTTCGAAATTGACAAACTGGTAGAGGCCCACGAAGAGGAACGCTCCATTGAATGGATTCGCATTCATCAGTTGCCCGACCACGTTTTCTTCTCCCATGCCCAGCATGTGGGCGCCGGCAATCTCGATTGCGTGGACTGCCACGGCAATGTGGAAGAATCACACATTGTCCGCCAGGAACACGATCTTTCCATGAGCTGGTGCCTCGAATGCCACCGCGAAACAGAAGTAGATTTTATTGATAACGACTATTACTCCGTTTTTGAAGCTTTTCATGAAGAGTTGGACAAAGGGGTCAGAGACTCTGTAATGGCTGCCGATGTTGGCGCCAACGATTGTGCAAAATGCCACTATTAAAAAATGGAATAATTCAAACACGGTACGAATAAATATTAACTAATGAGTGAAGAAAATACATATTGGAATATCCTGGAAGAATTCGAGCCATTAAAAGATGTCCGGCTGGCAACCCGGCCCGAGGAGGTAACCAGTCCCACTTCACGCCGGAATTTTTTGAAAGTACTGGGGCTTGGTACTGCATCGGCTGCGCTGATTGCTTCCTGCAAAAGACCGGTTGAAAAGGCCATTCCCTATTTCATCAAACCCGACGAAATCACCCCGGGGAAAGCGGCTTACTACGCTTCTTCGTATTTCAACCAAAACGAATTTTGCAACGTACTGGTGAAAGTGCGCGACAACCGTCCCATAAAGCTGGAACCCAACCCGAAATCAACCGTTACGCCAAACGGCACCAGCGGCCGGGTGCAGGCATCGGTACTGGATGTTTACAACGTGAACCGTTTTGAACATCCGCAAAAAAACGGTGAGGCCATTGACTGGGAAACGGCGGATGAAGAAATTGTTACCCAACTGCGCCAGTTTGCAGATGCAGGCCGCCCTGTTTTGCTGATAACCCCCACCATTATCAGCCCGTCAACCAAAAAACTGATTGGCGAATTTGTGGAAACCTACGGGGCGGAATGGCAGCAATACGACGCCATACCGATGGACGGAACCCGCGAAGCCAACCGGCGTGTGTTCGGGGTAAATGAACTGCCGGAATACCATTTCGAAAAAGCAGATTGTATTGTTTCGATCGGGTGCGACTTCCTGGGAACCTGGTTATCGCCGGTGGAGTTTTCGGCACAATATGCCACCCGCCGGAACCTGCATAAAAACGATCCCGATTTAAACAAACATTACCAGATAGAAGCGGGCATGTCGCTTACCGGTTCCAATGCCGATATCCGCATCCGGGCCGAACGGGAAGAATATGGCCGCATTCTCGCCTATATTTACAACCAGCTTGCTCCCCAAAAAGGAATGACTGCAATGGATGTGCCCGCTCCTTCACAGGAAGTAACTCAACAGCTGGACAAAATATTGGAAGACCTTTCCTCCAACGAAGGAAGGTCACTGGTGGTTTGCGGCGATAACAATCCCGATTACCAGGTGATTGTAAACGGCATCAACCAGATGCTTGGCAATGTGGGAAATACCATTCAATTCGGGAAAACTTACAATCATTACCGGGGAACCGAAAACTGGAAGGAAACATTGTTGAATAGTGCTGTTGGTGCAGTAATTGTCTGGGATGTGAACCCGGTTTACAACCATCCTGCCGCTGAAGAAATAAAAGCAGCTATTGAAAAAGCACCTTTATCGGTAGCCATCAGCTCCCTGCCCGATGAAACTTCTGAAATCTGCCAGTACGTACTTCCCTCTCCCGGCTATCTGGAATGCTGGGACGATGCCGAATACAAAAAAGGCGTGGTTTCAGTGTTGCAGCCCACCCTGCACAAACTGTTCGATTCACGCCAGGCGCAGGAATCGCTTCTCTCGTGGCTGGGCAATGAAACAACCTGGCGCGAAACCATTAAAAACAACTGGGCTTCAACCTATTTTCAACTCCAGGATGAGCACACCGATCCCGATCGCTTCTGGGTGGAAATATTAAAAAACGGCGAACTGGTGCACGAAGTGGAACCGGTTTCAATTGCTTTTAATGAGTCCGAATTAGAAAATTCACTAAATAATACAGCTTCTGAAAAGCCTGCGGAAGGATTCACCATCGAATTGGTTGAAAACATCAACGCCGGAACCGGCCACGGGCCATTGAACCCCTGGCTTCAGGAATGTCCGGATCCCGTAACGCGCATTGCCTGGGATAATTACGCCTCCATCTCCCCTTCAACAGCCCGTGAGCTGGAAATAAAAAACGGCGATGTAATTCAAACCGGAAATCTCACCATTCCGGCTTTTGTGCAACCGGGGCAGGCCGATAAAACCATTAGCATTGCCCTTGGTTACGGACGGGTAACCGGGATCCCCGAAGAATTAATTACCGGTGTAAATGCCTATCCGCTCACAAAAACTGAAAACGGGTTCCGGAAATTTGCCGTTGCCGGTTTTAACATTGAAAAAACAGGCGATTTTGAAAAGCTGGCGCTGGTGCAAGGACATCAGTCGATGGAAGGCCGCCCCATTGTGCGCGAAGCAACTCTCGGAGAATGGAAAGAAAACCCGGCTGCCGGCAACGAAATGCACGAAGAAGTAAAACACCACAGTACCACTTTATACAAAAAACACGAATACAACGGACATAAGTGGGGCATGGCCATCGACCTGAACACATGCACGGGCTGCAGCGCCTGTGTACTGGCCTGCAACACCGAAAACAACATTCCGGTAGTTGGGAAAAAAGAAGTGGAACGGGCACACGAAATGCAATGGATACGCATTGACCGGTACTACAACGGCGATGAAAAAAATCCCGAAGTAGTAAGGCAACCGGTAATGTGCCAGCACTGCGACAATGCCCCCTGCGAAAATGTATGCCCGGTAGCCGCCACCAACCATTCCAGCGAAGGGTTAAACCAAATGGCCTACAACCGGTGTATCGGAACACGGTATTGCAACAACAACTGCCCTTACAAAGTGCGGCGTTTTAACTGGATGGACTACACCGGTGCCGATGCCATTCCGAATAACCGGTACGACCCGGCAAACCTAACACTCGATTTAACCCGGATGCGCCACAATCCCGATGTTACCGTCAGGGCAAAAGGGGTAATCGAAAAATGCTCGTTTTGCGTACAGCGAATCCAGGAGAAAAAACTTACAGCCAAAAATGAAGGCCGCCCCTTACAGGACGGTGAACTGCAACCGGCCTGCCAGCAGGCATGTCCCTCGGATGCCATTGTTTTTGGCGATTTGAACGACCCCGAAAGCAAGGTTTCAAAACTGATGAAAAGTCCGAGAAATTACCATCTGCTGGAAGAATTGCACACACTGCCAAGCGTTGGATATTTAACAAAAATCAGAAATAAAAGCTAAAAACGAACCGAAAGATGATGCATGTATCACCGGTTAGAGAACCATTAATTAACGGAAAAAAAAGTTACAAAGACATCACCGACGATGTGATGGCGCCCATCCATGCCAAACCGGGAAAACTATGGTATTTGGGATTAACAGTTTCCGTGATTGTTATGCTGGTAGGATTTGCCATGATTGGCTACACGGTCTGGTTTGGAATTGGAACCTGGGGAGTCGATCGCACCATAGGCTGGGGTTGGAGTATCACCAACTTTGTATGGTGGGTGGGTATCGGCCACGCCGGAACGTTTATCTCCGCCATTTTGCTGTTGTTCCGGCAGAAATGGAGGACCAGTATCAACCGGGCAGCCGAAGCCATGACTATTTTCGCGGTAATGTGTGCGGGGATTTTTCCACTCATACACATGGGACGTTTGCCACTGGGATTTTTTATCCTGCCCTACCCCAACACCCGCGAGCTCTGGGTGAATTTCAACTCACCGCTGCTGTGGGACGTGTTTGCCATTACCACTTACCTGTTGGTTTCCCTGCTTTTCTGGTACATGGGGCTCATTCCCGATTTGGGCACCATCCGCGATCGCATGAAAACCCTCTGGAAAAAAAAGGCATATAACTTTTTCAGTTTCGGATGGAAAGGCTCTGCCCGCCACTGGCATCGCCACGAATCCATGAGTTTGATACTGGCGGGCCTGGCGGCGCCCCTGGTTCTTTCGGTGCATACCATTGTAAGTTTCGACTTTGCCACATCGGTTATTCCAGGGTGGCACACCACTATTTTTCCGCCCTACTTTGTTTCAGGCGCCGTATTTTCAGGGTTTGCCATGGTACTGACACTGATGATTGTTACCCGGAAAGCGCTCAACCTGCAGGAATATATTACAGTGGGCCATGTTGAATCGATGAACAAGGTAATTATTGCCACCGGTTCAATTGTAGGTATTGCTTACATTACCGAGTTTTTTATGGCCTGGTACAGCGGAGTGGAATACGAACGGTACGTTTTTATGAACCGGGCATTCGGCCCTTATGCCTGGGCCTACTGGATTATGATGACCTG
>CAYRBS010000144.1:0-6533 GCA_964422335.1 uncultured Mariniphaga sp.
CAGGGAAGTGGCGGGTTATTCGGCAAAATGACTAAAAAAAACTTTCGGTAAACCGTCCTCCCAGTGTAAAATTCCCCGGGGGCGGTAAATTGTTTTCCGAGATCCAAAAGAGTTGTGACTGATGGGGTTCCAAAACAACATTTACAGTCGGGAGCCAGCCATAGGGAAGCAAGACTTTGGGCCACCATGAAAATACCCAGGCTGCCTCTTTCTCAATTAACCGGGAAACCGGATAACTTTTATTTACCGGTTCATTTTTGTCGTTAAAAAACAGTACTCCCCAACTCTTTTGCCGGTCATATTTTCTAACGGCAATTTTTATTTCACCGGAAGAAGGCCAATAGGGTAAAGTAACATTCCGAAACCGTTTCCCGGGTTCGAGAAACCTGAAAAAACGGAGCTGTTCCGGTGTAAAGCCTGACAGACTGCCGGTAGTGCAGACCGTTCCACCCAGGATGGCCTTCCACAGTCCCAGGCTGATTTTTTCATCTTCTGTGAATGCGTTGTTCATGAAATCTATTTCGCCCGGGTTGTTTTGCCACAAAATGTTATTAAAATAGTTCCCGTAGTAAGTTTCCCTGATCATATTTTCAACGCCGCTTTCAGCCCATCCCCCGTTTCCGGTATGTGCCATCTGTACCATATCAGCCACTCCCGTTACGGGACCGAAGGCGGTACGATCGGCCATTACCAGGCTTCCATTCCCGATTTCTTCCCTGATTATTTCCATCGTTTCCCTGAAAACCTGAACCGAAGATTTTCCGGTTTCAGCCTTTCTTACCAGGTAAGCATCTTTAACGCCCCATTCAAGGTAATCCATCTGATAAAAAAGAAAACCCATCCTGCTCAAATTACGGAACACATTTCGCAGGTAATTTTTCACCTCGTTGCGGGTCGCATCCAGCGTATAAAAGGTACCTTCTTCGGTTTTTTCAGGAATTGCCCGGTTTTCAAAATCTTTAATAACCCAGTCGGGATGATTTTTGAAAAGATTACTTTTTTCATCCGCGAGAAACGGAGCAATCCAGATTCCTGCCCGGTAACCGTGTTTAAATATTTCACGTGCTGCACGCCGCAGTCCTCCGGGCCAGTTTTCATTGGGTTCCAGCCAGTCGCCAATGGTGCAATACCCCCGGTTAACAACCAGGGATTGCAAATGCAGGGGAGGTTCCTGTTTTACCAGGAAGTCAATTTGTTCTTTCAGATGATAAAAAGAATTGGGTTTTGTATTGCCGGAATTTGATATCCAATAGTAACCGGGCGCCGATTCCGGACGTGCTTTTGTCCGGGAAGCAGTTCTCATAACCAGCTCCTGCATGGTTTCCAGGGGCTTGTTCCCTGCGTAAAAGTAGAGTTCCGGAAGTTTAGCGTATTCATCCTTAACAGGTGTTTGGTTCAAAAGCATGGCAGCTTCAAAAAATATTTTCCCGTCGCCTTCCTCCCGGTCTTTCAGTCTTTGGCGGTGCCGGTGCGAGTAAATGGTGCTTCGCTGTAAAAAATCGTTTTGATCGGCATTTCCAATGGCTATGGTTTCTTCTTCCCCCATAAGTGCAAAAGCGAGGTAACTGTCGTAACTCCAGGTTTGCCAGTGCGCTTCCGGACGGTCTTCATCCTGCCCGGGCGGGACAATGGGATAAACACCACTTGGCCCCCCGGTGCCATATCCCTGCCGGAAAAACCGGGTTGCCCCAAATACTTCGGCTTGCGCTATGGGGAAAAACCACCGGGGTGTACGCGAAAAACCGCTGAATTCAACGCCAATAGAGACCGAATCGCTGTTGGTTTGTAAATCAAGCATTACGAATCCACCCGGGAGCTCATACATAATTCTCGTGCCCCTGGGCGAATCACCGAGAAAAACATTCCGGGGCACTAACGTTTGATCGTCGATTGCCGGCCGGCAGTTTTTCAATATAATCGATTGGGAAATGAAATCGAATGTGCCATTATCGTAAATTATCCAGCGGGGGATAGAGCGTTTATAAGTATTATTTCCACTGCCTGGCAGCGAAAAAAAATTAACCGGAAAAAAAGGCAATGTGCTTCCGGCCGCAGCCACTCCGCACATTTGTATAAAGTTTCGCCGTTTCAGGTTTTTGCCGGTCATAGTTAGTAATTTTACAATACACCAAAAACAAGGTCAATATACACTTTTTTGGGCAGTGATACTCAAATGCGCGGTTACATTTTTGCCCTCATTTGTGCATACAGCTTGTTGGCAAAAATAAATTCGTTCAGCTTTTTATTGTCTGTTTCAAGAATTTCTTTACTGGAGCCTTCCCAGCATACTTCCCCTTTGGAAATAAAAAGTACCGATTCCCCGATTTCAATCACAGAATTCATATCGTGGGTATTGATAATCGTTGTCATGTTGAATTCTTTGGTCAGGTTTTGAATAAGCTTGTCGATAACGGTCGCCGTTTCCGGATCGAGCCCCGAGTTGGGTTCATCGCAAAACAAGTATTTAGGGTTTAAAGCAATGGCCCGCGCAATGGCCACCCTTTTTTGCATTCCTCCGCTAATTTCGCTGGGGAAAAGTTTATGGGCATTTGGTTCAATATTCACATGGTCAAGGCAAAATTCCACCCGTTTTTGTTTTTCGGCCACTGACATGTGCGTAAACATATCAAGCGGGAACCTCACGTTTGCACTAACCGAAAGGCTGTCGAAAAGGGCGCCACCCTGGAAAACCATTCCAATTTCGCGGCGCATATTTTTTCTATCTTTTTCATCAATTTCAACCAGGTTTCGGTCATCGTACCAAATTTCACCCCGGTCAATTTCAAACAACCCCAGGATAGATTTCAATAAAACCGTTTTACCGGAACCGCTTCGCCCGATAATAAGGTTGGTTTTCCCCGGGTTAAAACGCGTATTGATATTATTAAGGACCTCTGTCCCTTCAAATGATTTATATAGATTTTTAACCTGAATCATGTGAGTAAAAGTCTTGTTAAAATTAAATCGAACAATAATATGAGTATGTTGGTATTGACCACGGCCTGGGTGCTTGCCTTCCCAACTTCGAGCGCACCGCCCTGAACATGATAACCAAAATAAGCCGGAACAGAGGCAACCAGAAAACCAAAAAAGAGCGACTTGATAAGGGAAAAAGTAACAAAGTATGGATAAAACAACCATTGTATCCCTTCAATATAATCGGGAATAGAAATTACGCCTACCAAAGGGCCGGTAGCCAAACCGCCCAGCAAACCAAAAAACACGCTGATAACAAACAGAAAAGGAAAAATAAACACAACCGCTACAATTTTGGGCAAAATGAGAAACCCGGCTGAGTTCACTCCCATTATTTCAAGCGAATCAATTTGTTCTGTTACCCGCATGGTGCCAATCTCGGAAGTAATGTTGGAACCAATCTTACCGGCCAGAATCAACGCCATCATAGTGGATGAAAACTCTAAAATAAGGGTGTCGCGGGTACCCAGTCCAATGAGTGTACGCGGATAAATGGGGTTCGACATACTGTAGGCAAACTGGATGGTCATAATTCCGCCAATAAATATCGAGATGATAATGACAATCCATACCGAATTAAGCCCAAGGCTGTCAATTTCGCGGAAAAGTTGCCGGAGATATATTTTATGCTTCTCCGGCCGCCCAAAAACCCGTTTAAGCATTAAAAAATACCGGCCCAGATGAAAGAAAAAATTCATTTTATTCAGTTTATTCGTTCGCTTTTATTTCATCTTTTTGAGGTAAAATACCCCTCAAAAGAATTTGCTAAAATTACAACATTAATAATTGAAACAAAATTAAGGGTTACGGAAAATATGCCGGAAACTTCTTTCATTTTAACTCGTAAATTTAATTGATTCGTTCTAAAATTAATATTTTTGTGTGCTATTGAAATGAAAATCAAATGAACAAAAATTATTGTGTAATTATGGCTGGCGGCGTTGGAAGCCGGTTCTGGCCACTGAGCCGTCAAACCAAACCCAAACAGTTTTTAGATATTTTAGGAACCGGAAAAACCCTCATTCAACATACCTTCGACCGTTTTTCTGCCATTATCCCGGCTGAAAACTTTCTGGTAGTAACAAGTGTAAATTACAAAGATTTGGTTTTGGAACAACTTCCCGAACTGAATGAAAACCAGGTACTGCTTGAACCATTGCGCCGAAACACCGCACCCTGTGTAGCCTACGCTACCTATAAAATAAAAACCCAAAACCCGGATGCCAATCTTATCATCGCACCGTCGGATCACCTGATTATTAAAGAAGAAGAATTTATCCGGCAGATAAAAAACGGGCTCGAATTTGTTGAAAACAACGATGCCCTGCTTACCCTTGGCGTTAAACCAAACCGCCCTGAAACAGGCTATGGGTATATTCAGATGGATCACAAGGTGAATTTCAATCACCTGGGGAACCTGCATAAAGTGAAAACATTTACCGAAAAGCCCAACCTTGAAATGGCTGAAATTTTTGTTGAGAGCGGTGAATTTTTCTGGAATTCCGGAATCTTCCTCTGGTCGTTACCATCCATACTTGCTGCTTTCGACACCCACCTTTCAGACGTTTCGTCGTTATTTGCCAATGGCATTAAACTTTACAATACCGAAGATGAAGTGCATTTTATCAGCAAAACCTACTCCGAATGCAAAGGCATTTCCATCGACTACGGGATAATGGAAAAAGCCACCAATGTTTATGCCCTGACCGCTGATTTTGGCTGGAGTGACCTTGGTACCTGGAGTTCGTTGTACGATTACAAACAGAAAGACGACAACGGGAATGTGATTAACGGAGAGAACGTACTGATTTACGACAGTAACAATTGTATCATCAACTTGACGGGTGAAAAAGTGGCTGTACTGCAAGGACTCGACGGGTATATTATTGCCGAATCGAATGATACCCTGATGATTTGCCGCAAAGAAGACGAGCAACAAATTAAGCAGTTTGTGACCGATGTAAGAATTGAAAAAGGTGATTCGCTGGTGTAGCGGATCGTATATTTAAACCAAAAGAATCACACCCGGCTTCCCGGAAACCTAAAATTGATTCTTCCTGAGAAATGCTTCTGCAACAACCCGATCTTCGGGCCAGGTGATTTTTATATTTTCCCGGTTTCCTTCTACCAGGTGAATTTTCATCCCGGTGCTTTCCAGTACCGAAGCATCGTCGGTGAAATTTTCAGAATATTCCCGGCTGTATGCTTCCTTAATCAGCGAAACGCGAAAGGTTTGGGGTGTTTGCACCAGGAAATACCGGGTGCGGTCCACAGCCCGGTTTTGCCCGTTGGTTACCTCCCGTACCGACTCAGAAGGGGCAATAACCGGAAGTGCATTCCCTTTTTCCAGGGCCATTTGGTAACAATTCCCGATAGTTTGTGGGGAAACCAGCGGACGCACTCCGTCGTGAATAAAAACGATTCCCTCTTCATTGATTTGGGCCAATCCGTTTTTTACGGAATGAAAACGGGTTTCACCACCCGGTATAACTGTATGTTTTTGAACAAAATGATATTTATCGCATAAAGTTTCCCAGGAATGTATCTCCTTTTCAGGTAAAACCAACAAAAACTCCATGTCGGGGTCGAACTTCAAAAAGGCATCGAAAGTATGCATCAGTAAAGGTTTGCCATTCAAATCGGCAAATTGTTTGGGCAAAACCTCTTTCATCCGCCGGCCGCGTCCTCCGGCAACAATCAGGGCAAACTTTTTCATCCGCAGCATTGTTTTCGTAAAAATGGTTACTTTGGCATAAAGTAACATAATTTAAAAGAAAGAATGGAACAAGTACTTCAATTTCTGCAGGATCTATCTGAAAATAACAACCGGGAATGGTTTGAGGCCAACCGCAAAAGATACACCGAAAGCCGTGAAAAGATGTTGTTTCTTACCGATGTACTAATAAACGAAATCAGGAAATTCGACCCTGAAATTTCTCCCGTGAATCCCAAAGATTGTATGTTTCGTATTTTCCGCGATGTACGTTTTTCAAATGACAAACGGCCTTACAAAACCAACTTCGGGAGCTTTATTGCCCCCGGTGGCCGTAAAAGTACGAAAGCCGGTTATTATTTTCACATTGAACCCGGTGGAAGTTTTGTGGGCGGAGGTATCTACATGCCGGACAGTATTCGGTTAAATGCCATCCGGCAACACATCGAACGCCACCCGGAGGAGTTCCTTGAAATTCTCAATCACCCGGAATTTAAAGCGATTTATCCGGAGATGATGGATCACCGGTTAAAAACAGCGCCAAGGGGAATCGCCAAAGATCATGATTATATACACCTGTTACGCTATAAATCGTTTGCCTTCTCAACCCGCATCGACAAAAAAACAATGCTGAATGGCGCTTTCATTGAATATACCATGAAAGCATTCCGCGAATTGCATAAAGTGAATGCCTGGTTAAATGAAGCACTTCGTAATTTCTAAAAAAAATTTGGAAATTAAGGTTCCCTTTTGTAAATTTACAACATCTAAAGATAGATGACCCATATTTTTTTATCTTCCCGATGAAAAAATAGCCCCGGCCAGTCCTTTGCCGGGGTTTTTT
>CAYRBS010000145.1:0-6466 GCA_964422335.1 uncultured Mariniphaga sp.
TTGGCCAGCGAAACATACAGGAACGGAAAATCACCCTGGTTCCAGTGGCTGCGCCAGTCGTTAATAAGGCTGGGGAAAATGCGCTGGTACTGTTTGGCCCGTCCGGCATTCGATTCACCCTGGTACCAGATGACGCCTTTTATTCCGAAAGGAACCAACGGATGAATCATGGCATTGAAAAGCAGGGTCGGGTAGGAGTTGGGGCCCACGTTTACCGAGCCGACCTTAGCTTTTGAAATCCTGAAATTCCAGTTTCCGGAGATGTCCATTTTTTCATTTCCGATGGCCAGGAACTGGTCTTCCGGATCGCCCCAAATGCCACCATTTCCGCCGGTGTCGTGTACCCGCACTGCAATCATGTTTTTACCCGGTTGCAGGTATTTTTTATCGATGGTGTAAATCCTGTCTTCATCGTATTTCCCTTCGGTTTTTCCGATTTCAATCCCGTTGATGAAAGTAATGTCTGAGTCGTCTATTTTCCCCAGGTGGAGCGAGAGGTTGGCATTGGTTTGTTCTTCATTCAGCTTGATTTCCTTCCGGTACCAGCCAATTCCGTCGATGTCGATGTATCCCTGGTTTTCCCAGTGCATGGGCGTTTTAATGCTTTGCCAGTGGCCGTCGTTATAATTCAGCCCGGCCCAAACCGGTTCCCCGTTAACCATCCCTTTGTCTTCGGTTGGTACTTCGCGACCCAGTATTTCCCTGATTTGCTCCATGCGGGTTTCCCGGTAACTTTCCAGGTCCATTTGTTGCAATTCAATCAGTTTTTCTTTGAAATCGGGGTCGTTGCTGATGGTGTTGGGACTGATCCAGGTTTCGGCCACCGTGCCTCCCCAGGAGGTATGAATGAGCCCGATGGGAACCTTTAATTCTTTGTAGAGTTCTTTTCCGAAAAAGTAGCCAACGGCTGAAAAACCGGGTACTGTTTCGGGAGAACACGCTTCCCATTCGCCGCCGGTAATGTCCTCTTCCGGAAATTGTGCCACGGCTCTTGGGACCGAGAACAAGCGGATTTCGGGATATTGGGCAGCAGCAATTTCCTCTTCAGCATGGTTGCTTTGGTCAACCCGCCATTGCATATTCGACTGGCCGGAACAAACCCACACTTCGCCTATCATTACATTTTCAAATTCGATGGTGTTTTTGCCTTTTACAGCAAGGGTATGAGGCCCGCCATATTCCATCGCAGGAAGCTCAACCTTCCATTTCCCATCGTTGTTTGTTCGTGTGCGAACGGTTTGATTATTTATCGAAACAACTATTCGTTCGCCCTTGTCGGCCCAGCCCCAAACCGGGATTTCCATTCCCTGCTGAAGCACCATGTTTGAACTGAAGATACGGGGGAGTTTAACATCCGCAACTGCATACGAAAAGAGGCAAACTGCCATGATCGCGGATAAACCTGCTTTTTTTAACTTTTTCATTGGGATGTTCTTTTATTTTCCAACCAAAGCTATTAATTTTTTCATTATTATCGGGTTTGAAAAATAAGAAAGAACAGGTTGTGGCTGGCAATGTTTTTTTATGCTGCTGTTTAATTTACAGGAAATCCGTTTTTATTTTTTCCACTTAAGCCGCAGGCTGTTGCTGACCACACTCACACTGCTCATGGCCATTGCCGCACCTGCAACCATCGGGTTCAAGAGGAAACCGGTGAAGGGGTACAAAATACCTGCTGCAACGGGAATTCCAATCACATTGTAAATAAATGCCCAAAACAGGTTTTGCCGGATGGCCCGAACCGTTTGACCCGACAGCTTTATTGCCTGCGGAATTTTTTTCAGGTCGGAAGAGATGATGGTCATTGCGGCTACATCCATTGCAATGTCGCTGCCTTTTCCCATGGCAATACTAACGTCGGCCTGTGCCAGTGCGGTACTGTCGTTGATGCCGTCGCCCACCATCGCCACTATTTTACCTTCCTTTTGCAAATGTTTTACAAAATCCGCTTTTTGCGCGGGCATTACTTCCGCTTTAAATTTTCTGATGCCTGCCTCTCCGGCAATGGCCTTTGCCGTTGTTTTATTGTCGCCGGTAAGCATATAAACCTCTATTCCTGCCTGCTGCATCTCGTTGATTGCCTCCACGGAGGTTTCTTTTATTTTGTCGGCGATGGCGAAGACGGCCAGCGCCTGCTGATTGTTGGCAAACCAAATGACGGTTTTCGATTCATGGCTCCATTTTGCTGCTTTTTCCATCAATTGCGCATCGATTTCAATGTTGTTTTCTTCGAGTAGTTTTTGATTTCCGGCCAGCCAGGTTTTTCCTTCAGCGGTTGCTTTGGCGCCTCTGCCGGTGATGCTTTCAAAATGGGTTGCTTCAGCTTCATCTGAATTTTCAAGATGTTTAACCACTGCTTCGGCCAGCGGGTGTTCCGATTGTTTTTCGATGCTGTACAGAATGTGTTTTGTGCTTTCGTCGTTATTCAGCCATGCCATATCGGTTACTACCGGCTTGCCTTCGGTGATGGTTCCGGTTTTATCCAGCACCACGGCATTCACTTTTTTAGCCAGCTCCAGGCTTTGGGCATTTTTTATCAGGATACCTTTTTCGGCCCCTTTTCCCACACCCACCATAATGGCTGTTGGGGTTGCCAGTCCGAGGGCACAGGGACATGCAATCACCAGAACAGTTACCAGCGCCAGCAGTCCGTGGGTAAAACCGTTCTCTCCGCCGAGGGTTAGCCAGGTTGCAAATGCGAGCAGGGCGATAACGATAACCACCGGCACAAAAATCCCGGCAATTTTGTCCACCAGCTTTTGAACGGGCGCCTTGCTTCCCTGTGCATCCTGCACCATGCGGATGATTTGGGCCAGCATGGTTTCAGCGCCCACTTTTTCGGCCCGGAACTGAAAACTGCCCTTTTGGTTAATGGTTCCTGCAAAAACCTGCTCATTTTCCTGTTTTAATACGGGCACAGGTTCGCCGCTTAGCATGCTTTCATCCACATACGATTTGCCGCCGGTTACTTTTCCGTCCACGGCAATTTTTTCGCCCGGCTTTACGAGGATAAAGTCGTCCTTGTTTACTTTTTCCACCGGAATTTGTTTATGGGTTCCGTCGGGTGTGATAATTGTTACCGTTTTGGGTTGCAGGCCCATCAGTTTTTTGAGTGCGGCGGAAGTATTTCCTTTGGCCTTTTCTTCCAGTAACCTGCCCAGCAGAATGAAAGCGATAATAACGGCTGCCGCTTCAAAATAAACGTGGGCATGTAAACCCCTTTGGTGCCAGAACTGCGGGAACAACGTATTGAAAACGCTGAATGTGTAGGCCACACCGGTGCTCAGTGCCACCAGGGTATCCATGTTGGCCGAACGGTGGCGGGCCTGTTTCCATGCATTTATGTAAAAATCTTTCCCAAACCAGAGCAATACCGGCGTGGATAAAATCCACATGATTTCATTGGCGTAGGGGATGTTCATAAAAAACATTCCGATGAGCACTACCGGCAGCGATAGCAGGGTTGCCCCGATGGTTCGCCATTTCAACCGGTTGTATTTTTGCTGATGGATTTCCTCGAGTGTTTCTGTTTTGTTTTTATCGCTTTCAATTACCAGGTCGTAGCCGCCCGACTGCACCGATTTTTGAAAATCGGCAGGCTGGACGAGGGTAGGGAGGTACTCCACCATGACCGTTGCCGAAGCAAAGTTGATGGATGCGTTGATTACTCCCTCCTGTGCGCCGATTATCCGTTCAATATTGGCGGCGCAGGAAGCACAACTCATTTTAAGCACAGGGTACGTTTCTTTAATGGGGTGGGCGCCTTTTTCGAGTTCGCGCTTCACTTTATCACGGCTGGACTTGTCGTCGGCCAGTTTTACGGAGTCGAATTCCATTTTGGGCTTTTTCATTCCCATTTTTTGGAAATCGGTAGTTCGGGTATGCGACTTCCCGTTACCTGAAAGCAGTGTTCCGTTCCCTTTTTCAGTAACTGTAAAAGAATTTTTATTGAATGTTGCCATATCGTTTGCATTTGTTTTGTGTGCTGCAAAAATGACAACAAAAGGCGATGGGGGCGTTACACTATTTTCAGAAAGAGTTATAAAATTTACACCTCGTCGATGGATTTTCGTTTTACCTCCTGAATATTTTTGAAATGACTGGGAGTCAGTCCGGTAACTTTTTTAAACTGATTGCTTAAATAGGCAACACTTGAATAATTGAGTTGAAAGGCTATTTCACTCAGTGTAAGTTCGTCATAAACAAGTAGTTCCTTTACCTTTTCAACTTTCTGGGCGATAAAATATTTTTCGATGGTTGTTCCTTCCACTTCTGAAAAAAGATTGGTCATGTATGTGTAGTCATGGTTCAGGTGGCTGCTTAAATATTCCGACAGGTTATTTTTGAGTGCGCTGTTTTCCCGGTGTACCAGCTCCACAATCAGGGTTTTTATTTTTTCTATCAGCCTGCTTTTTTTGTCATCGATGATTAAAAATCCTACTTTTTGCAAAGCTTCATCCACTTTCGATTTTTCGCCGGCCGAAAGTTCCCTGCCAAGTGTAACTTCACCGAGTTCCACCTTAACGGGGTTGATGCCAAGTTTTTCCAGCTCGGATTCCACTACCATTTTGCAGCGGTTGCAAACCATATTTTTAATGTGAAGTTTCATAGCTCCTTGTATCCGTACAAAATTATATTATTTGCTGAATAATTGGTTGTGGGTGTTTAAAAAGTGGGGGTGGGGTTGATTTTGTTAATACTTCCATCGGTTGGCCAGCGCCACCAGCGAGAGCATAACCGGCACTTCCACCAATACGCCTACCACGGTTACCAGTGCTGCCGGTGATTGTAACCCGAACAACGCAATGGCAACCGCCACAGCCAATTCAAAAAAGTTGCTTGCGCCAATCATTGCCGCGGGGGCGCAGGTTGCATGGGGAAGTTTTAGCTTTTTACCACCGAACCATGCCAGGAAAAAAATAAAATAGGTTTGAATGACCAGCGGTACAGCAGCGAGCAGGATGATCAACGGATTATTCAGTATATTTTGTCCCTGGAAAGCAAAGAGCAACACCAGTGTAATTATAAGGGCCACAATGCTTAGAGGTTTCAGTTTCGGTAAAAATACTTTTTTAAACCACACATCGCCCCGGCGTTTAATTAAAATCCTTTGGGTAATAACGCCGGCAACCAGCGGAACCACCACGAAAATTACCACACTGGCCACCAGTGTATCATACGGAATGGTAATATTGGTAATTCCCAGCAACAAGCCTACAATGGGCACAAATGCCACCAGGATAATGAGATCGTTTACCGAAACCTGCACCAGCGTGTAATTGGGATCGCCGTCAGTGAGGTAGCTCCAGACAAACACCATTGCGGTACAGGGGGCAGCCCCCAGAATGATGGCTCCGGCAATGTATTCGCCGGCCAGCGCCGGGTCAATCCAGGCAGCATATATTTTTGAGAAAAATATCCAGGCAAAAAACGCCATGGAAAAAGGTTTAATGGCCCAGTTGATAATCAGCGTCCACACTATTCCCCGCGGTTTTTTACCCACTTGTTTGATGCTGGAGAAATCTATCTGAAGCATCATGGGATAAATCATCAGCCAGATGAGTATGGCAACCGGGATATTTACCCGGGCAATCTCCAGGCTGCTGATCACCTCGATTCCGTCGCCGATGAAATAACCCAGGCCGATTCCGGCAATAATACCCAGTGCCACCCACAAGGTTAAATATTTTTCAAAATTCCCGATTCGTTTTTGTTGTTTGTTCATCCGGTTATTTTGTTGCAGTTACGGTAATGCTGTAAACTCCGGCGCCGGAGTTTACAAATTGGTTCACTTCGTTTTCGGTAAGGTATTTTTTCAGGATGGGTACAGGTATTTCAATGGATTTTTCCTTTTGAACCTGAATTTCTGAAAATCCCCTGTCACTAATTATTTTCAGGTATTCAGCCTTTTGAATTGCACCAGATACACAACCTGCAATCATTTCGGCAGCTTCTTTTATTCCTGCCGGAAGTTCTCCGCTTAATACCACATCTGAAATGCAAAAATGCCCGCCGGGTTTCAGCACCCTGTAAATTTCTGAAAAAGCTTTTTGTTTGTCGGGTACCAGGTTCAGTACGCAGTTGCTGATAACCACATCGAAGGCGGAATCGGGCAGCGGAATTTCTTCGATATCTCCCTGAATAAAATTGATGTTTTTGAAACCTGTTTTTTGGAGGTTGATTTTGGCCTTCTCTACCATGTTTTCTGTAAAATCGAGACCGGTTACTTTTCCGGTTTCGCCCACGAGAGTGCGGGCCACAAAACAATCATTACCTGCGCCGCTTCCCAAATCGAGCACACTATCGCCGGGTTTGATTCCGGCAAATTCAGTGGGCAGTCCGCACCCGAGGCCCAAATCTGCTTCCGGGTTGTATCCTTCCACATCTTTGTATTCATCACCAATCATGCTGAGCCCTTGTTCTCCGCAACAATCCGACGGGCCGCAGCATCCCTGCTGTTGTTCCA
>CAYRBS010000146.1:0-6465 GCA_964422335.1 uncultured Mariniphaga sp.
GTCACCTCAAAATCATAGGCCGGATATTCATATATCGGCATGCGTGGTTCGGTTTCACCCAGCGAGTACCCGAAAACGCCTTCGTACTCATCGCGGTTTTCGCCCATATCTTCCAGTTGCCGCAGGTATTCGGTAATCGATTTCGATTCAATAACAATCACTTTCCCCATCTCATCAATGATGGGGCTGTGGTTGCGGGTCCGGTCATGATCAAATTCCAGTATCCGCCGTCCGTAGCGGGTAATGCCAATGGTACGGAAAGTAAGGCTTTTTCCTACGCCGGGCAGGTTCATAATGTTCCGGTCGGTAGCCAAAAACGGGATGTTGTTTTTCTCCCGTATGGCATCCACATTCGCAATCATATTTTCAGCATCGTGGGTAAGTGCATGCAATGCTTCTGTTTCCTCTTTAGAAAGCTGGCCAATATATTTTTCTTCCATTTCCTCCTGCACTGCACGGGCATTGGGGGTAAAGTTTGCACTGTTTTCTTTAAACCCTTTTACCGTGAAGGTGTAATACGTAAGAATTCCAATGTCGTTAAGCACTTTACGCAGTTTTGCCGTATGCCCGCGGCGTGAAGCCGGGGTGGTAAGAACCAGCTGGTTGGTCACTGCCCAGCCTGCATCCAGCAGTAATTTAACAGCTCTTTTTGCTTCCGGTGTCACCTCCATGGGCGATTCAAAATGCGTTTGTATTACAAATTGTTTGACCCCGATTTTAACGGCTTTTTCTTTAAATTCCGACAGAATCCCGGCAAGTTGCGGCGTTATCCGGAAGGGGATATACACCGGAAGCCGGGTGCCGATACGAATCCGCACAATTTCTGCATATTTGTCCTCATCGGGACGCAGCTTATTTTCCTCTTTTTTACGCAGGGCCATTTTATAAATATCATCCAGGATCGCTTTCAGGCTTTTGTCGGAACTCATCAATGCATCGCCACCCGTAATCAGGATATCGCGCAATTGTGCATCGTCTTTAAAATATTCAAGCAGTCTGGGCATCCGCTCGCTCCACGATTCGGTGGGTTTCAGCTTTTTCAAATCAAAATTGTAATGCCCGTTCTGAAATTCGTACATCCGCTGGCAGCTTGCACACAATCCGCCGCAGGCACGGCCCACTGTATCGGGAACAAAAATGGCCACCTCGGGGTAACGGCGGTGGATGTTGTGCGAGGAAGGAAGCAACCAGCCGGCTACGTTGGGTTTCCCCGGCTGCACTTTATCTTCTTTTTCCCAGGCCTCAATCAATCCGAACTCCTCCACCAGCTGTTTGCTGTAAACAATGTAACACCTGATTGCCAAATCTCCGCCCACGGCAAAGCCCGGGGTTTGCACATTTAGTAGCGACAAATAATAAGGATTCACAAAAAACGGGATTCCTTTTTTTTCTGCCTCGTACAAAATATCCATCGTATCAGGATCGAGTGAATAATCGAGCATTTCATTCAGCATTTCGGGAGTACGCACGGCAAATCTCAAATGAAAACGGTTTTCATTCCACCACTCCCCCATCTTGGCCACTTTCTGCTCCCTTGTCAGTCCGGGTTTGAATTTATACCGGCTGCTTGTAATTTCCCCCTGCTCCATTTTGTTTATCAGAATGTTGATAATCCTGTGCCGGTTTTGTTTCCGAAGCCCCTCAATTTCAGGTTCTATACCGGAAGGATAACGTTCCATCCAGTTCAGGATTTGTTGTTTATCCGGCATTTCGGGTTTCACCATCCCGTTGAGTTGCCTGAAAAGATGAAGCATATCCTGGAAAAAATCAGGCCTGGCGCCGCCAATTCCAAAATTGGTAGCCAGCCACATCATTTTAATGGGATTGGTTACGGCCATTTCACCATGAATATTCTGATCAGGGTAGGCCTCACCGGCATGGTGAATGTAATCGAGCAGGCGAATGGCAGCAAAATCTTCCCAGTCGAGCTGCTGAAAAAGTTCATGATTATGATCCTTCCGCAGGTAAAATGCATTGGCGGCAGGTTTCTTTTTCAGTTTGGGCAATATCCAGTTTTTTATGGCATCCATGGCTTCCGCTTCTGACGATGCTTCCCGGAGAATTTTATCCAAAATAGGGTTTTCCTCCAGAATCGTCAGTAGAATCCGGCGCGCATGAACATTAATGGCTATTTTATCCAGGTGTATGATTTTCATGTGATTATCTTTTAAAACATTCATGTCGTTTAGTTGAAAATATATAAAAAATACATAGCAGGCAATGACAATCAAATTAATAATGAGAATTTTAAATTCTTTTAACAACGATTTTTCATTAATAACAGCAGACATTTTATATTAAATCGTTGTATGAAAATCTTCCCCGGTAACACAAATCAATTATCTTTGCGCTGATTTTTAGTGAATTGTAAAGCCCCGCCGAACCTTCTGAAAATACAAAGGCTTGAAACAAAGCGGGGCAGTAAAACTGGAAATGGAAGCATAAAGATTGAAAAAGAAAGAAATGGCACACAAAGCTGGTTTTGTAAATATTTTGGGAAACCCCAACGTGGGTAAATCGACCGTGATGAACGCCCTGGTGGGTGAAAAACTGTCGATTATTACAAAGAAGATGCAGACAACCCGCCACCGGATTAAAGGAATTGTGAACGGGGAAGACTTTCAGATAGTTTATTCCGACACACCGGGCATTTTGAAACCGGGCTACAAACTACAGGAGACCATGATGAAGTTTGTTGACATGGCCCTTGCAGATGCCGATGTAATTTTGTTTGTAACCGATGTGGTGGAAAAACCGGGGAAAAATGCGGAATACATCGACCGCATCCGGAAATCGGGCATGCCGGTGATTGTGCTCATCAATAAAATTGATTTGTCGGATCAGGAAAAAGTGACAAAGTTATTCGATTACTGGAGCGAAGTTTTCCCCGATGCCAATGTATTTCCGGTGTCGGCACAGGAAAAATTCAACATTTCGCCGGTTTTCGACCGCATACTGGAACTGCTGCCCGAAAACCCGCCGTTTTTTGAAAAAGACACCCTTACCGATCGGAACGAACGGTTTTTCATGCAGGAAATCATACGCGAAAAAATTCTTTTAAATTACCAGCAGGAAGTTCCCTATTCTGTGGAAGTGGAAGTGGATACGTTTAAAGAAAAAGGCGGCCTCATTGAAGTGCGGGCGGTAATTTTTGTGGCGCGCGACAGCCAGAAAGGCATCATCATTGGCAAAGCCGGGAAAATGTTAAAAAAAGTGGGAAGCGAAGCCCGCCTGGATGCAGAGGAGTTTTTTGGGAAGAAAATATTCCTGGAGCTGTATGTGAAAGTAGCCAAAGACTGGCGCGATAAAGAAAAACAGTTGAAAAATTTTGGGTACGAAGCGATGTAAATGGCCTCCCCCAGCCCCTCCCAGGGAGGGGAGAATTAAGAAAATATCGCATATACAATATTGAAGAAAGAAAAGGGGAAGTATTAAATAGAAATTGAAAAAGAAAAATATGTGACCCAATTGCAATAATTTGTTAAAAATAGAATGATAAAAAATTTAGAAAAAGGAATATTTTTTTTCACAACTTTCCCCCTTTGGGGGAATAAGAAGGGGGCTTAAAAAATGAGCAGAATATTAGCCATAGTAGGCCGCCCCAACGTGGGCAAATCAACCTTGTTTAACCGGTTAATCGAATCGCGGGAGGCAATAGTTGACGAAGTGTCGGGGGTAACCCGCGACCGCAATTACGGAAAAGCCGAATGGAACGGGAAGGTGTTTTCGGTGATCGATACCGGCGGGTATGTGGTCAACTCCGACGATGTTTTTGAATCAGAAATAAACAAGCAGGTGCACCTCGCCATCGACGAAGCCGATGTGATTTTGTTTGTAACGGATGTGGAGCCGGGCATTACCGACCTCGACGACGCCATTGCTGACATTCTCCGCAAAAGCGGCAAGAAAGTGGTACTTGCAGTGAATAAAGTAGATAATAACCAACGCATAGCCGAAGCACAGGTTTTTTACGGACTGGGGCTGGGCGAAGTTTTCTGCATCTCGTCGATGACCGGCAGCGGCACCGGCGACCTGCTCGATCAAATCATCGAAAGTTTTCCGGATTCAACCGGCACCGACGAAGAACATGAGCTGCCTCATCTGTCGGTAGTAGGCCGCCCCAATGTGGGAAAATCATCGTTTATTAACACCCTGCTGGGCGAAGAACGTTACATCGTTACCGATGTGGCCGGTACCACCCGCGACTCCATTCATACCCGGTACAATAAATTCGGCCAGGAATTTATTATTATCGACACGGCCGGACTGCGTAAAAAAGGAAAAGTCCACGACGATATCGAATTTTATTCTGTATTACGGTCAGTGCGCACCATCGAAAAATCCGATGTGTGCCTCTTGCTCGTTGATGCAACCCGTGGCATGGAAGCGCAGGACGTGAATATTTTCAACCTGATTGCACGAAACCGAAAAGGGGTTGTTATACTGGTAAACAAATGGGATATCATTGAAAAAGACGGCTACTCCACCCGGCAATTGGAAGCTGAAATCCGTGAAAGAATTGCCCCGTTTGTGGATGTACCTATCCTGTTTATTTCGGCCAAAACCAAACAACGGGTACACAAAGCACTGGTAACAGCCATGCAGGTTTTCGAGAACCGCAAAAAAAGAATTAAAACATCCCAATTGAACGAGGTGTTGCTTGAGGCAGTAGAAAAATATCCTCCACCATCTGTAAAAGGAAAATTCATTAAAATAAAATACGTTACGCAGCTCCCTTCGCCCACACCGGCGTTTGCGCTGTTTGCCAACCTGCCACAATACATAAAAGAACCCTATCGCCGTTATATCGAAAACCAGATACGCGAAAACTTTGATTTTACCGGCGTGCCAATACAGGTATATTTCCGGCAGAAGTAGGGTGTTTTTTCAAATGCGTTTTTGTAACTTCGTTCGAAAATGCAAAGGTTATGTTCATTGTTCATGTATTTGTTCATGTAAAAGAAGACCGGATAGAAGAATTCAAAAAAGCTACGGTTGAAAATGCCCGCAACAGCCTCCGGGAACCCGGAATTGCCCGGTTTGATGTGGTGCAGCAAAAGGATGACCCCACACAGTTTGTGCTGATTGAAGTGTACAGGACACCCGAAGATCCGGCAAAACACAAGGAAACTGCACACTACAAAAAATGGCGCGATGCGGTGGCCGGTATGATGGCGGAACCACGCAGCAGCATCAAATTCACGAATGTTTTTCCAAATGAAGAGGGATGGGGATAAACTTTGATTTTTCTACAGCAACGAAGATTGTTTTCGGAAACGGAGCCATTAAAAAAGTCCCGGGCTTAATCGGCGACTTTGGCAAAAAAATATTGCTGGTTACCGGCGAAAACTCCGAACGGGCCCGGTCGTTAACCGATCATTTGCCTTCCGGCGAATACGAGGTTTTTCCTTTCAGCGTAAAACCGGAACCTACCACTGACATGATTTCCGAAGGGGTAACATTCGCCCGCGAAACCGGTTGTAACGTAGTGGTAGGATTTGGTGGCGGCAGCGTAATCGACAGCGCCAAAGCCATTGCTGCCCTTGCCCCCAACACAGGAAAACTGCTGGATTACCTCGAAGTAATTGGCCTGGGGAAAAAGCTGAGTGTAAATCCGTTACCGTTTATCGCCATACCCACCACAGCCGGTACCGGAGCCGAGGTTACCAAAAATGCGGTCATCCATTCACCGGAACACCGCGTAAAAGTGAGCCTGCGCAGCCCGCTGATGCTCCCCGATGTGGCGGTGGTCGATCCGGAACTTACCGTTTCCATGCCTCCTGAAATTACTGCCACCACCGGGATGGATGCTCTTACCCACCTGCTCGAAACGTTTGTTTCCAATCAGTCGAATCCGTTTATCGATACTTTTTGCCGCGAAGGGATGCAACGGATTTCCGCCTCATTAAAAAAAGCTTATGAAAACGGCACCGACCTGGAAGCACGCGAAAACATGGCGTTTGCCAGCATGTTGGGCGGAATGGCACTGGCCAATGTAAAGTTGGGTGCCGTGCATGGTTTTGCCGGCCCCATGGGCGGCATGTTCCCGGCTCCCCACGGTGCCGTGTGTGCATCGTTGCTGCCTGCGGTGATGGAGGTTAACCTCCGTGCGGCCGAAAGTCAAAACCAACAGGACACCCTGGCAAAATACAACGAAGTGGCGCAAATTTTAACCGGTAACCCCAATGCCAGTGCTGCCGACGGAATCCGGTGGGCAAAGGAAACGGCAAAATACCTGAAAATACCGCAACTTTCAGCGTTTGGACTTTCAACTGCCAACTTTCCCAACCTGGTTGAAAAAGCAAAAAAAGCCAGCAGCATGAAGGGAAATCCGGTTTTGCTCAACGACGAACAGCTAATGGAAATCCTGGAAAAATCGAAATAACAAAGTAAGTTTGGTTTGTATTTTGTCCGCTTAGTGCACCTTTATTTTAAATCCTGAAAAAATTCTCCAACCGAAAGAAT
>CAYRBS010000147.1:0-6399 GCA_964422335.1 uncultured Mariniphaga sp.
CCTGGTTTCCCCTTTTTCAATGTCCTCTTCCAGGGTTTTATCGTTATAAATTATTTTACAGGGATTTCCGAGCTCTGATTCAATTTTAAGCCCGAAAAGGTCCCCTTTTTCCCATTCGATATCGACCACAAATCCACCGCGTGCACGCAGTCCTTTTACATGGCCGCTCTCCCACTCAGGCGGCAGGGCCGGCAAAATTTGCAACACTCCGTTGTGGCTTTGCAGTAACATTTCTGCTATGCCAGCCGTGGCGCCAAAATTTCCATCGATCTGAAACGGAGGATGGTTATCGAACAGGTTGGGATGGGTTGATTTGGCAAAAAGCTCCTGTATATTCCGGTGCGCTTCTGCCCCATCTTTCAGCCGGGCAAAAAAATTGATAATCCAGGCACGGCTCCAGCCTGTGTGGCCTCCCCCCTGTTCCAGCCGGGCTTCAATCGATTTCCGGGAGGCTTCCATCCACTGGGGATCATCCGGATCGGTAAATTCCTCTCCGGGGTACAAAGCGTACAAATGCGACATGTGCCGGTGCCCGGGTTCTGCCTCAGGCAATTCTTCCGACCATTCCAGGATACGCCCGTCGGAACCGATTTGCGAAGGAGTAAGCTGCCGGAGCATGGTTTTCAATGTATCGGCAAATGTTTCCTCCATTTCCAGGATTTCGGCGGTGTTTATACAGTTGGTAAAAAGTTCCCTGATGATTTGGTGATCCATTGCAGGCCCCATACACACTGCCGCAGCTTCGCCACCCGGCGTAATAAACCTGTTTTCGGGCGACATGCTTGGCCCTGAAACCAACAGGCCGGTTTCCGGGTTTTCGACTAAAAAATCGACAAAAAACAGGGCGGCATCTTTTAAAACCGGCCAGGCTTTTTCTTCCAGAAATACTTTATCGCCGGTATATTCATAATGTTCCCAAAAATGGTCGGAACACCAGGCAGCGCCCATGGGCCACATTCCGTAACCAGTCTGTCCAATCGGATCGGTAAATTTCCAGGCGTCGGTAGTGTGATGGGCAACAAATCCGCGGGCTCCGTAAACTTCACGGGCTGTTTTGGCGCCTCTTTCGCGCAATGCATCCACAAAATCAAAAAATGGCTCCTGACTTTCCGCCAGGTTTGTAACCAGTGCCGGCCAGTAATTCATCTGGATATTTATATTGATGTGGTAATCGGCATTCCAGGGCGGGGAAAGCGTTCCGTCCCAGATTCCCTGCAGGTTGGCCGGTAGTCCGCCCGGCCTCGAGGAACTGATTAACAGGTACCGCCCAAACTGAAAATAGAGTTCGGTGAGGTGATGATCCACCGCTCCGTTTTTCACGCGTTCCAACCTTTCATCTGTGGGCAAACCAAGGGTATCAGGTTGGTTCAATGTCAAATCTACCCGGTTAAACAACTGCTGGAATTTGGCTATATGGTCCTCTTTCAGGCGGTCGTAACTTTTTGTTTCTACCCGCATTAAATCTGCCGAAGCCGTTTCAATTTCATTTCCCCCCCAGAAATCGGTTCTTCCAGCAATCCGGATAATCGCTTCATCGGCATTTTTTACCCGCAAAACCGAATCGGAAGGAATGATTTCTCCCCCGTTGTTTTCAATTTGTGCAGCTGATACAAAATGGGTTCCGCGCCCCTCATGTTCTGCAAAACCGGTCATCTGTAACTGGTTATCGCTCACCAAAACAGTTTCAGCATCTCCCGGTCGTTCAAGCCGGGCGGTAAAATTGAGTTTTCCCTTCTCCGAAGCAGAAAGTTTTACCACAATAACCTCATCCGGGTAAGAAGAAAAAACTTCGCGGGTATATTTCACACCCTCTGCTTCAAAACTTGTGGAAACCACTGCCGTCCGGAGATCGAGCGACCGTTTGTAGTTTGTAATTTCCCCCGGTTCATCAAACCGGAGGAACAAATCGCCTAACGTTTGGTAGGTATGTTTTCCCGGTTCGAGACGGGTTCCCATTATTTTTTGCTGGGCCAGCCGGTCGCCTTCGGCATAATTCCCGTCAAACAATAACTGGCGGACTTTCGCAAGGTTTTCCAGTGCTTCCGGGTTTGCCCGTTCAACAGGCCCGCCACTCCAAACCGATTCTTCGTTAAGCTGAATGCGTTCGGTTTCAATTCCACCAAACACCATGGCCCCCAGGCGGCCATTTCCCAGCGGCAACGCCTCTACCCATTCTTCGGCAGGTTGCTGGTACCAAAGCTTTAAATCCCGTTCTGTTTGTTTTGGTGTGGGTTGGCAACTTTGCAAAAGCAGGCCAAGTCCGGCAATAATCAGGAATAAATGTTTAATCATTTCTGTTTAATTTCAGGTTGAACCGCTGAAATTAGAAATTTATTTTCTCCGGAAAAAGAAAACCAACCAAAATAGCCGGGCGAAACGAATAAATTCAAACTAATCCGAACCGCGCTTGGTTTCGATAATAACGACCCCGTTGGCGCCCCGCGATCCATAAATGGCCGAACTGCCGTCTTTTATGACATCGATGCTTCTTACCTGTACCGGAGGAATAGAATTGAGGGCGCTGCCATCAACAGTTACACCGTCAACCACAATCAATGCCGCGCTGCTGCTGTTAATGGAATTAATTCCACGGATTATAATTTCTCCGTTTGACACCTGCACCCCGGCAAAACGTCCTTTTATCAGTTCATAAAGGTTGCTGTACTGTGAGAAATCAACATCCCCGTCCCTCATATTTGAAAGGGCGTTTAGTTTGTCTTTATCTGAAACATGACCATACCCGATAGCATACTCGCGGCTTTTCTCACCAGGCCTTAATTTCAGGTTAATAGCTGCGAATCTGGTTTTTTCGTTGAGTTTAACCCGCTGGTTGAAAAAACCTCTGGCTTTCACTTTCAACCTGTCCTCGGGATCGCATGCAACGGAAAACCTCCCCAACGTATCGGTTAAAACAGTTTCGTTGGTGCTTTTAACCTGTATTTCTGCATCAATGAGCGGAATACTGTCGAAGGTGGTAACAATTCCATGTACGACACGTTCCTGCGCATGAGCAGTAACAGAAAAAGCAAGGTATATCAGAAAAAGTGTTCCTGCAAAAATTATTTTCTTCATGGCTTTTTATTTAAGTGGACGATCATCACGATCAAGGCTCCTAAGTTACCGCCGGAAAATGAATAAAGCAACAGGGTTAACAAGTTATTAAACATTTATTTATCCGGATTTTCACCTGTAGTCACAATTCGTTTTACCCGGTATGGTTTTTTATCCTGCGATTCAAAATAGGTACGCATTTGCATTTCGGCAATTATTCCGATGGTGATAAACTGAATGCCTCCCATTACCAATAAAATTCCCAGCAACAGGAGTGGTTTCCCCCAAATATCGTTTCCAAAAATTTTCAGGATAAACAAATATAAATTGATGAGCGCACCCAGGCCAAGGGTTACAAAACCGAGTGCGCCAAAAAAGTGCATGGGCCGCTGCAGGTATTTTTTAAAAAACAGCATAAGAATAAGATCGCTCATAACGCGGGAAGTGCGGCCGAGATTGTATTTTGAAGTTCCAAACCGGCGGGGCCGGTGGTTCACATCAACCTGTGTTATGCGGGTGGCGCCTTCGAGTGTAATAAGCACCGGGATAAACCGGTGAAGTTCTCCGTAAATATGAATGTTTTTAATGGTTTCGCGTGTAAATATTTTCAGCGTGCAGCCCAGGTCCTTCATCTTTGTGCCGGTCGATTTCCGGATCATGTAATTGGCTATTTTTGAAGGCACTTTGCGCAGAAACATGCCGTCTTTCCGGTTGGCTCGCACACCGGCCACCATGTCCCAACCCTCTGTTTCAATTTTTTTGAGCATGCCGGGAATATCGGCAGGATCATTTTGCAGATCGCCATCAATCAATACCACAAATTCACCTTCAGCATGATCAATACCTGCCTGCAATGCCGAACTTTGTCCGTAGTTCCGCATCAATTCTACCAGTACAAACCGCTTGTCCCCTATTTTTTTTATTTCAGAACGCGTACCATCGGTTGATCCGTCGTCAACAAAAATGGCTTCGTAATCCAATCCATCCAATGCATTTTTTATCTGTTCCGAAAGGGGTTCTATATTGGGTTCTTCGTTAAAAACGCAGATAATCAGTGAAAGCTTTTTCATTTTAACCGTGAGTATTGTATTAAGTTTTTATTTAGAAATTTTGTGCAAAGTTACATATTTTCACTTCAATCGCCGGAAACTATGTAAGGGCTTTCAGTTTCCAGGTAAACGAAACCCTGACGGTTTTATATTCCCAATGGCGCAAACCATACACATACTGCAATTTCAGCGCTTTCCCGCCAAAGTCTTTTGTTACATCAAAATTGATTTGTGCAGGCCGATCGCGTTCGTTTTTATAGCCTGAATAGCCCGACCAGGAAGCAGAAAACAACCAGTCGTTTTTTTCATAATCGGCACCCAGGGCGTACATAAAAGCGTCGTTCTGCAGGTTCAGTTCATCGTTGGTCTGCCATGTGTAGAAACCTGCCGAACCGAAAGGGGTAAAAGCACCCACAGCTTTTTCGCCAAAAACTTCTGAAAAACTGAGATCGAGAAAATAACCGGGATGATCGGTATAGCGGGCTGCTTCAAGCTGGCTGCCCGAAGTGGTTCTTGTGGCAAAACGAAACAGGGTGTTAGGGAATTTCCGGTCTTTGGCAACCTGGATGTGGGTAGCAAAATAAAAATCACCAATGGCAGTTCCTTTCCCGTCTTCAACGCGGGCAATGCGTTCGTTTCTTATTTCTTCGGAAAAGGCAAACCGCTCGAAAAATACTCCGTACATTTCAACTGCAATTTTATTTTTTGCGAACGGAAGAAAAATCCTTCCGGCCAGGTCCTGGGTAGGATCCCCTTTGAGAAAATGACTGGATGCGGTTATTCCTATTTCAGATTCGCCTGCAATAAGCCCTTTTGTTACATGTGGCACGGGCAGTGCGTTGGGGCCAAAAAAACCCGGTGTAATTTTCATCCAGTTGCGCCACCCCGGATCGCCTTCTTCCCAGCCGTGCAACTCGTTCCACCAGGTATAATCTGCGCCCGCATCCTGACTAAATGCCAAAACCGGCCACAGCAAAAAAACAAAAAGCAACAGACTGAATCTCATCTAAAAAAGGTTATTCGAGCGGCAAAGATAAAAAAACCCTTCAGGACTATCCCAAAGGGTATTATGTTAAAGTTTTAGTTTTTTCTTTATCTGCTCCGGAATTCCGTCCTTGTGCACCATAATGCACATGGTTTTGTAATTCACATAGGGTTTCGACACATAAAAATAACCATTGTATGAGTTATAATCCCCCCATGAATTTTTTACTTTGTAGAAAGTATTTCCCTCCTGATCTTCAGCAATGCCAATAATATGCATCCCATGGTCGTCGGTGGTTTCAAAGTTATCGAATGCTGCCTGGCGCATTTCCTGGGTTATTTCTTTTTCGGGAACCGGATTTTCCAGCTTGTACAGTTCATTCTCCTTTTCACGGTCGGGAAGTTCTTCCCACTTCGAAATTTCGGCATCCGTCATGTCCGCTTCCGGCATTTCGGGCACAACCGCTACCCCTTTGTTTCCCGAAGCAAAACCTTTCTCGCTCACATCGGCAGCCCAGGCCATGGTAAATCCGTTATTCAGCGAATAATCAATAATTTCTTCCATTTCATTTAAGGGTACGTTGTACATCTCATCCCACGACCAGTTATCGGGCACCTCCAAAATAAATTTGGAATAAAACGGGTGATGGGTATAAGAGGTAATTTCCACATAATCATCCATATCCAGCCCAACATATTCATCAGCAAAGGTAAGCGGACTGTAACTTTTCCCATCGTATTGAAACCGCTGCGGAATTTCACCCAAATAAGAATCGAGGGTTTTGGTATATGCATCGTACCAGGAAGCAGTGAGCTTGCGGTTTTTATTTTCAATTACAGCATCCACAAAATCACGCAGCACCCGGTCCATTTCTCCATGCACATGTTTTTCTTCACCATACTCCAGCCCTTTGTAAACCGATTCAGGTACAATCCCGTATCTTGAAATCATGTTGGTAACATCGTGAAACGCCCCACCGGCTGAAAAATTGAGATTCCCGTGTACACGGACATGTTTTTTTGCTTTTTCAGCATAGGTATGCCACACAATAAACATTTCAGAAAGGTTGACCGCTGATTTGCCCCGCCGCAACATCTCCGACTCCAAAAACGAAAGCCCCGAAAACGACCAGCAGGTGCCTGTGCGGTGTTGATCCTGAACAGGGGTAGCCGGCAATACCATCACATCCTCGAAAACATAACCTTCTGTATCATTATTCCCGTCGCCTGCAATAACCGGAAAAAATAAGAATAAGGCCAGAAGCGTGGCCACGAAATTGCGTATTTTGTAAATCATAGAATTAAAATTTGTACT
>CAYRBS010000148.1:0-4672 GCA_964422335.1 uncultured Mariniphaga sp.
GCAATAGCTGTGCCACATCCCCAAAACGGTAAAAACGGCTTGAAGTTTACCGGATATATATAATAAACCGACAATTTTTCATCTGGTTAACATTGTTTTCTTTCAAAGGGATCATACGAAAGTCGCATCCGCAAGCCGGCGGAAAATCATTTTCCCGGGCGATTTTTATTGCCATGCCCGATTCATTGCATAAACAAAAAGGCCCCGGAATTCGGAGCCTTTTACTGATTCTATTAAGATCTTTACTTTTTTCTGCTTTGCATGTGTTTTCCGTAGCGGTTCATAAACTTGTCCACACGTCCGGCGGTATCCACAAGTTTTACTTTTCCGGTATAAAACGGATGCGAGGTATTCGAAATTTCCAGTTTGTAAAGCGGGTATTCAACGCCGTCAACTTCAACTTTCTCTTTCGTATCCACGGTTGATTTGGTAAGAAAGGTATGCCCGTTCGACATATCTTTGAACGCTACCATTCTGTAATTTTCCGGATGAATTCCTTTTTTCATTGCTCTTATTTTTAATTTTGAATGGTTGCATTTCCCACTACAATCCATTCGATATTCATTATTAACTTTTTAAAGGCCTGCAAAGATAATTATTGTATTCAATTATTCAAAAAAAGAATTTCAGTTTTATGAATTCTGTTCATTTTTTTCATTTTCCGGTCCGGCTGAAATAATCGGCGCCCTCACAAACGGCTTACTCCTGTCGAAAAGATAACGCATGGTATAATGCGTTTTGGTTCGTTTGCCCCCCACCGATTCGTACAAAGCAACAATTTTGGGATTAAAATCGCCGGCCCACGAAAGCTCCATTTCCCTGTACCACCGTTTTTTATACATTGCCGGGCGAAGGTTCCAGAACATGGCCGCTTCAATACCCGAGCGCTGAAACTTTGGCACAATGCCAATGATAAGGCTCCGGGTGCGGGTCATTGTTTTACGCCACTTCAGCCACAGCACTTTGGGCATGTTAAGCAGGTTAATCCGGCCATTCAGTTTTGCAAGAATCTGGTTGAAATCGGGGACCATCACAAACAAAGCAATGGGTTCTCCTTCGTGGTAAGCAAACCAAACAAAGTCTTCTTCAATTAAAAACTTTGCATCGTTCAGAAAATCGCGCAAATCGTCTTTATCAATAGGTTTAAAATGTTTATGAAACCGCCAGGCATTATCATAAATCTGGGCAAAATCGTTCACAAATTTCTCCTTTTCCTTCCACGAAAAATGTTTAAAACTAAACTGCGGTTTTTTGGCCACCCACTCGGCCACTTTCCAAAAACGATCGGGTAATTCAGGCAGCGTTGTGTCGAGGTGGTAACTATATTGTTTAAAATAGATTTTAAAACCGTACGTTTCAAACAACTTTACATAGTATGGCGGATTGTATGGCATACCAAACCCCTGTGGCATAAAACCTTCTGCCAGCAACCCCCAGTTAATGTAGTTTTCGCCAAAATTAACCGGGCCATCCATGGCCTCCATTCCCTTTTGTTTCAGCCAGTCGCGGGCTGCATCAAACAGCCTGTTGGCAGCTTCCTGATTGTCAATACATTCAAAAAAACCACACCCGCCGGTGAGCTGATCGAAAGCTTTTGCTTTATCGAGGTTATAAAACGCGCCAATGCGACCTATCAGGTTTTGTTTTTCATCGACCAAAACCCAGCGGACAGCATCCCCGTTTTTAAAAGAAGGATTTTTTTCGGGATCGAATACTTTTTCCACCATTTCCTCCAGCGGACAAATCCAATTGGGATCGTCCCTGTAAATGAGGTGAGGGACTTTATGGAAAAGTTTTCGTGATTTTTTATCGGTTACTTCAATCAGTTGCATCGTTTTTTCATTAAACCGGGTTATAGCTTTTTTGTGCAAATGTACGTCATCATCCGTTAATAATTGGCGCCCGCTTAAATTCTTTTTGGCGATCGAAAAGGTAACGCATTGTTAAATGAGTGAGCGTATGTTTTGCCCCAAACGATTTAAAAAGGGCAATCATTTTGGGGTTAAAATCGCCCACCCAACTCATTTCCATATCGTTGTACCAAGGCTTTCGAAGCATCATCTGCCGCAGGTTGTAAAACAATCCCGATTCGACCCCCATGCGCTGATACTGAGGCACAACCCCCAACACAATCACCCTGCAGCGTGATATCATTTTTTTTCGCTTGTAATAAAGCAGTTTTAAAACATCCATCCAACCCATTTTACCCGAACCTATTTTCCTGATTATCTGGTTCAGATCGGGAATCATCATATAAAACGCAATGGGTTTGTCGTTGTGATAAACAAACCAGATAAACTCTTCATCCAAAAAAACACGTGCCTGTTTTATCATCTCTTTCAGCTGGTCGAAACTGGCCGGTTCATAATTACTGTGGCCGGACCAGGCTTTTTCGTGAATTTCGATAAAATCGCGTATATAGGCGTCCTGGTTTTTAAACGTAAAATGTTCGTACCGGTAGCCTGGTTTTTTAGAAACCCAGGCAGCAATTTTCCAAAACCGGTCGGGTAGATTGGGATCGGTAATATCGAGGGAATAACTGAACTGTTTGTAAAAAGTTTGAAGGCCATAATTTTCAAACAATTTCAGGTAGTATGGCGGATGGTATTGCATCCCGAAGGTTTGCGGCTGAAACCCGTGGGCCAGCAAACCCCAGTAAAAAAAGTTTTCGCCAAAATTAACCGGTCCATCCATGGCTTCCATTCCATTTTCTTTAAGCCAGTCGCGGGCTGTATCGAAAAGAAGGTTGGCCACCTCCTGGTCATCTACACACTCAAAAAAACCAAAACTACCGGTAGGCTGCTCATAGCTAACCGAATAACCGTCGTCGAAGAATGCGGCAATCCGTCCAACATATTCATCTTCTTTTTTCACAATCCAACGCCGGGCATCCCCTTTTTTAAATTTGGTGTTTTTTTGCGGATGAAATGTGTTTTCAACCATTGGCCGAAGCATAGGGGTATAATTGGGGTCGTTTTTATAAATTCTCAGGGGAACCTTGTGAAACTGGTTCACTGTTTTTTTGTCTGTAACCTGAATGATTTCCATGAAATGGTTAAGTTTATAAAATTCCAGCCGAAAATAACATTTTGCAGCGAGATGTAAAAACCCGAAAAACCAGCAATGATGCTTTCCATTCCGCACATTGGCAAACCAGCTCCCCTAACAACCCGGCGTGGATTCAGGTAAAGCGGCAATCCTTTTGGAATTTTTTTTACAATCCACACTATATTTCCTTATTTTTGCCCCCTGAACAAAAAAGCGAACAATGGCACAAAAACCTTCTATCCCAAAGGGGACCCGCGATTTTTCCCCCACCGAAGTGGTAAAACGGAATTATATTTTCGACACCATCCAGGAAGTTTTCCGGCTCTACGGCTTTCAGCCCATTGAAACACCGGCCATGGAGAATCTTTCCACTTTAATGGGAAAATACGGGGAAGAAGGCGACAAACTGTTGTTCAAAGTATTGAACTCGGGCGATTTTATTTCGAAGGTGCCCGACGGACTGCTTGAGGAAAAAAATTCAAACAAACTCACACCGCTACTTGCTGAAAAAGGGTTACGCTACGACCTCACCGTGCCCTTTGCCCGCTATGTGGTACAATACCGCAACGAAATTGTTTTCCCGTTCCGGCGTTACCAGATTCAGCCGGTGTGGCGTGCCGACCGCCCCCAAAAAGGGCGCTACCGCGAATTTTACCAGTGCGATGCAGATGTGATTGGCAGCGACAGCCTGTTAAATGAAGCAGAGCTGGTTCAGATTATTGACGACGTATTCAGCAGGTTAAAAATCAATACGCTGGTAAAAATCAATAACCGGAAAATCCTGGCAGGTATTGCCGAAATTATTGGCGAAAACGAACGGTTGGTTGATATTACCGTGGCAATTGACAAACTGGAAAAAACAGGGCTGGAAAAAGTGAACCGCGAACTGGCAGAAAAAGGTGTATCTGCCGAAGCCATCCAAAAATTGCAGCCAATACTTGCACTGAAAGGAGATACCGACGCAAAAATTAATCAGCTGGAATCCATTTTAGCCACCTCAGAAATCGGGATGAATGGAGTGGAAGAGTTAAAAGTACTGTTTGGCTACTTCAGGCGAATGGAGCTGCAAACCGAAGTGGAACTCGATCTGACCCTGGCCCGCGGCCTGAATTACTACACGGGGGCCATCATCGAAGTGAAAGCCAAAGATATGGAAATGGGCAGCATTTGCGGCGGCGGCCGATACGACGATTTGACAGGCATTTTCGGGTTGCCCGGTGTGTCGGGGGTTGGTATATCGTTTGGCGCCGAACGCATTTACGACGTACTGGAACACCTGGAGCTTTTCCCGGAGGAATCGCCTGAAATTACGCGGGTGCTGTTCGTAAATTTCGGACCACAGGAAGAGGCATATTGCCTGCCGGTGCTGGGCAAATTGAGGGCCAGCGGAATAAATGCCGAAATTTATCCGGACAGTGTCAAAATGAAAAAACAGATGAATTACGCCAATAAAAAGGAAATTCCTTTTGTGGTGCTGGCGGGAGAATCAGAAATGGCTGCTGAAAAATTCACGTTGAAAAACATGGAAACAGGCGAACAACAACAGGTAACTTCTGAAGAACTGATAAAAATCGTTTCCCGTTCGTAAATCTTCCCCGAAATTGCCAAAAAACAGGCAATGAAA
>CAYRBS010000148.1:4772-6319 GCA_964422335.1 uncultured Mariniphaga sp.
ATGAAAAACAACACTTTTGAAATAACTCCTGCCAACCTCTCTTTCGAGGCGATTCAGGATATTCTTGAAAACGATGTAAAGCTGCAACTTTCTGAAGAATCCATTCAGCTTATCCTGAAAAGCAAGCAGTATCTCGACCGGAAATTAGATGAGTCGGACAAACCCCTGTACGGTATCAATACCGGATTTGGGGCGTTGTGCGATATCGAAATATCGAATGCAGAACTGAGCAAATTACAGGAAAACCTGCTGCTTTCGCATGCCTGCAGCTTAGGCCCCGAAGTTCCGGGAGATGTAGTTAAACTAATGCTTTTACTGAAAGCCCATGCGCTGGCCAAAGGAAACTCGGCGGTGCAGTTAAAAACGGTGCGGCGGATAATCGATTTGTTCAACCACAACATTTTGCCCGTAGTTTGCGAACAAGGTTCGCTGGGGGCAAGCGGCGATTTGGCACCATTGGCAATGTTGTTCCTTCCGTTGCTGGGAATGGGAGAAGTATGGTTTGAAGGGAAAAAGACAACTGCCAAAAGCGTACTTGAAAAGTTTGGCTGGGAACCCGTAAAACTGCAAGCCAAAGAAGGACTTGCCCTGTTGAACGGAACCCAGTTTATGGGGGCGCTCGGAATGTATTCGTTACTAAAAATCTTTCGAATTACCGATCAGGCCGATATCATCGGGGCGCTTTCGCTCGATGCCTTCGACGGGCTGATTGAACCATTTATGGAGAATATACAACGCATTCGCCCGCACAAGGGCCAGGCGGAAACTGCCACCAACTTCAGGTATATTTTGAAAGGAAGTGAAATGCAGGCAAAACCCAAAAAACACATTCAGGACCCCTACTCTTTTCGCTGTATCCCTCAGGTTCACGGGGCGGTGCGCGATGCAGTAAAATATGTATCCGGTGTTTTTAAAACAGAAATTAACTCGGTAACCGACAATCCAACGGTATTCCCCGACGAAGACCTGATTGTTTCGGGCGGAAATTTCCACGGCGAACCACTGGCGCTTGCACTCGATTTCCTGGCTATGGCGCTGAGCGAACTGGGAAGCATATCCGAGCGGCGTACTTACCGCCTGATTGCAGGCGAACGGGACCTTCCCGAATTCCTGGTGGCCAACCCGGGGTTGAATTCCGGCTTTATGATTCCGCAATATGCAGCAGCTTCCATTGTGAGCCAAAACAAACAACTTTGTACCCCGGCTTCGGTCGATTCCATCCCTTCGTCCAACGAACAGGAAGATCATGTGAGCATGGGCGCCAATGCAGCCACAAAGGCATTGAAAGTGGTTTTGAACACCGAAAAAATCCTGGCCATAGAACTTTACAATGCTGCGCAGGCAATGGATTTCAGGCGGCCATTGAAAACGTCCCCGTTTTTGGAAAAATTCCTGAAAGAATACAGAAAATCGGTAAATTTTGTGCAGCAGGACGTGCTGATGTATGAAGGAATAAATAAAACGATAGCGTTTTTAAATCTTACGAAATACAAGAGATTGTAAAGGTCATTTTGTCCAGTTTTCTATCTGTATGTTTTGAATTCTTT
>CAYRBS010000149.1:0-6310 GCA_964422335.1 uncultured Mariniphaga sp.
ATGGTGAGTGCCAGCCCGTACACATTAAAAACGGCCAGCAACACAATGGCAATGGCCAGGAAAAGAAACCGGTACCAGTTTTCTTTCAGTCGCAGGTTTTGAAATTTAAGCGAAAACATGGGCAGGCTGATGACCATCATTCCGGAGGTAAACAGGCCAAGAAGCAGAAGGTTGCGGGTTGAAAAGAGCAATTGAAAAAGTTCCTGGTGGCGGGGAACTTCGAGCATTAAAGCCGCCGATGCCCAGAACAAGCCGTTGGCAGGAATGGGCAGGCCCCTGAAAAATGATTCATCCGTTTGCTTTACGTTGAACCGGGCGAGGCGTACGGCTCCCATTACCGGCATGAACAGCGCGGAAAAAAGAATCAGCCACTGATCCCACCGGGCGGTAATTTCGTAAATGGGCTGGTTTACGTCGAAAAGCGAAAACTCAAGCAGTGTGAACAGGATGGCTGCCGGCGCCAGGCCAAACGAAACCAGGTCGGCAAGCGAATCCAGCTCCTCCCCAATTTCCGAGTAAGCTTTTAGAAGGCGCGCCGCCAGTCCGTCGAGAAAATCGAATACCGCGGCAAGGCAAATAAAAATTCCGGCCCAAACAAGATGCCCGTCAATAGCAAAAAATACTGCCAGCGTTCCTGATGTCAGGTTCAGCGATGTAATAAAATTTGGTATTTGCCTGGTTATTCTTCTCACTTCTGTTTATTCAAAGTTGGCAATCACCGTTTTCCCTCCTACGGCAAGCTGGTGCAACTTTACCTGTACGTTGGCATCGACAGGCAAAAACAAGTCAACCCGCGAACCAAACCGGATAAACCCGTATTCTTCTCCCTGTTCTGCCTTATCGCCGGGTTTTTTGTAGGTGACAATGCGTTGTGCCACGGTGCCGGCAATCTGTCGCGACAATACTTCGGTGCCGTTGGCCATTTTGAAAACGGTGGAGCAACGTTCATTTTTTTCGGACGACTTTTTTACAAATGCAGGATAATAGGCGCCTCTTATATGCTTCTGGTAAATTACTTCGCCCGCAACCGGAACCCGGTTTTGGTGTACGTTAAAAACGGTCATGAAAATGGAAACCTGCAGACGTTCTTCTTTAAAGTATTCCTTTTCGTGTACTTTCAGTATTTCAACAATTTCGCCATCGGCAGGGGAGAGAACGTGGTTTTCGTTTTTTTCGATTTCGCGGATAGGTTCCCTGAAAAAGAAAATGATAAGTACGGCCAGTAATAATGAAACCGCCATCAGTATATAAAATGCCGTGTAATCCCGCAGGGTAAAATAGATAATGGCATCGATTACGGCCAGAAAGAAAAAGGCCACCGGGATAATTTTTTGTCCTTCTTTGTGAATTATCATAACTATAAATTACCTGAAAAAGTTAACCATACATAAACCACTGGAATCACAAACAACAAGCTGTCGAAACGGTCGAGCAACCCACCGTGACCGGGCAGGATGGTACCGGAGTCTTTCACCTTGAGGCGGCGTTTGATAATGGATTCAAAAAGATCGCCAAGTGTGCCGCATACTACCACAATGGCCGAAATAACAAACCAGTTAACCAGGGAGGGTTGTTTGAAAATAATTGAATTCATAAAACCCATGAACAGGGCAAACAGGGTACCTACTATCAATCCTTCCCAGGTTTTATTGGGTGAAATCCTTTCGTGAATTTTTCGTTTCCCGAAGGTTGAGCCGGCAACGTAAGCCATTGAATCGTAAACCCAAACAATAAAAAATACCCCAATAAGAACCTGCGGATTAAACACCGGGTAGTTGGGGTAACCGGGATGGACTATGAAATTGAGCAAACTGAAAGGAATGGCTACATAAACAAATCCGGTAAAAGTTACCGCACTGTTTTGCAATATTCCAGACCTCTCGCTAAATGCTTCAAACAGAAAAATGAAAATTAACGCCGGGATGAAAATAAGATACGATTTTGTAGGCAACAGGTTGTTTACCATGCCAAAACTAATGACAAAAAAAAGCATGCCCAGTGTAATCCCGGTTGTTTTTCGCGGGGTGCTTCCGGCTGTTTCTACAAGTTGGTAAAATTCCATCTGTGTAAGATAAAGAAACGCACCGAAAACAACGGCAAATACCACGGGGTGGAAAGCAGCTCCCGCCAGCATTAGAAAAACATATACAACTCCTGTTATGGACCGCCTGCTTAATTCTTTCAACGCTTCAGTTCTTTTAACAGTTCCAGCGCTTTGGGCTCTTCGCTTTCTTTTACATAAACTACAAATTCGCCGAACGTTTGATAGGCCGAATCGTGTTGGTTCAATACAACTGTAATTATTCCCACATTTTCGAGAATATCCTTGGCCATGGATGCTTTATATTCATGTGCCGTATGAAATACTTCCTTCCATCCTTTTTCCATAGTGTAACGATTCAAGTTTTGGCTGAAACAGGGTTGGTTTCTGCGCTTTTTTTCTCTTTATCTATTTTCTTCCTGTCCTTATTCGCCTTCTCCTTTTTTTCCTTGTCCTTTTTTTTCTTTTTTTGTTTTTCTTCTTCGATTTCAGCTTCCACCAGTTTCTTTTCGTCCCATGGGCGTTTGCCAAAAATATTTTCCAGGTCTTCGCTGAAAATAACCTCGCGTTCCAATAATAATTCGGCCAGTTTTTCGTGGCCTTCTGCATGCTCTTTTAATATTTTTTTTGCCCGCTGGTATTCCCCGTCAATTAACTTTTTTACCTCCTCGTCAATCAATTCGGCTGTTTTCTCACTGTAGGGTTTTGTAAAAGCATATTCATTTTGGCCGGAGGAATCATAAAAGCTCACGTTTCCTACTTTTTCGCTCATTCCGAAATAGCTAACCATGGCGTACGACTGTTTGGTAACTTTTTCCAGGTCGTTTTGAGCACCTGAAGAAACCTGCCCAAATATTAATATTTCGGCGGCCCTTCCGCCCAGTGCCGAGCACATTTCATCGAGAAGTTGATTTTTTGTGGTAATGGAGCGTTCTTCCGGCAAATACCACGCCGCTCCCAGCGCTTTTCCGCGGGGCACGATGGTAACTTTCACCAGTGGGTGGGCATGTTCCAGCAGCCAGCTTATGGTAGCGTGGCCTGCCTCGTGGTAGGCGATGGTTCTTTTTTCTTCTTTCGAAATTATTTTGTTCTTTTTTTCCAGGCCGCCAATTATACGGTCCACTGCATCGAGAAAATCCTGTTTGGTAACTGACGCGCGCTCTTTTCGCGAAGCAATCAGTGCGGCTTCGTTACACACATTGGCAATGTCGGCGCCTGAGAATCCCGGGGTTTGTTTGGCCAGGAATTCAACTTTCACATCTTCACCCAGTTTTAACGGGCGCAGGTGTACTTTGAAAATTTCGGCCCGTTCCTGCAGGTCGGGCAATTCAACATGAATTTGCCTGTCAAAACGTCCGGCACGCAATAGCGCCCGGTCGAGGACATCGGCACGGTTGGTGGCAGCAACTATAATAACCCCGCTGTTGGTATCAAAACCATCCATTTCGGTAAGCAGCTGGTTCAGCGTGTTTTCCCGTTCGTCGTTGGAGCCGAAATTGGGATTTTTCCCCCGTGCCCGGCCAATGGCATCAATTTCGTCGATAAAAATAATACAAGGTGCTTTTTCTTTGGCTTGTTTAAACAAGTCGCGCACCCTTGAGGCGCCTACGCCTACAAACATTTCGACAAAATCGGATCCCGACATGGAAAAGAACGGTACATTGGCTTCGCCGGCTACGGCCCTTGCAAGCAGAGTTTTACCTGTTCCGGGCGGGCCAACCAGTAAAGCCCCTTTGGGAATTTTACCACCCAGTTTAGTAAATTTTGCCGGGCTTTTCAGGAATTCCACAATTTCTTCAATCTCTTGTTTTGCCTCTGCCAGGCCGGCTACATCTTTAAATGTGGAGGATACTTTCTGATCTTTGTCAAAAATTTTCGCTTGCGATTTTCCCACATTGAAAATGCCCCCGGCGCCTCCTCCGGCACCGCGGCTCATTCTCCTGAATATCCACAGCCAAAGTACAATAATCAGTACGAAAGGACCGATGGTCCAAAGTATTTCACTCGCCCAGTTTCGTTCTTCTTCATATTCGGGGAGAATTTCGGAATCGCTGCCCTCCTGTGCTTCGCTCAGGTTCCGTTCAAAAGTTTCTACCGAGCCTATGTTAAAGGTAAAATGAGGGCCTTCTTCTGAAGGTTTTGTGTACTCTCCGGTGAAATGCTGCTCATAATTCGGAAGGCTTTCCGGTTTAAGGTAAATTTTTGCCTCTTTTTCGTTGACAACCACAATGCGTTCAATGTCGTTGTTGGCCAGCATCGTGGATTTTACTTCGCTCCAGTTGGTATCAACCGGGCCGCTTGTGCTGCTAAGAAAATACTGAACAGCAATAAAAATTAAAGCAATAAGCCCGTAAATCCAGTAAGCATTAAATTTTGGTGCTTTAGGGTTCTTTTTATCACCTTTTTTCCCACCCGACATGAAGCGGTTTCCCGGAGGTGTTTGTTTATTATTTTTGTTGTCTTCTGCCATAGTTTGTTCCTAATTTTCTGAATCTTCTCTAATTATTTTTGCATCAGCCCAAAGTTCTTCCAGTTTATAAAAGTTTCGTGCTTGTTCATGAAATACATGCACCACAATTTCCCCAAAATCGAGCAATACCCATGTTGAATTGTTGTAACCTTCGGCGTGCCAGACTTTTTCACCTGTTGACTCTTTCACTGTTTTTTCCACTGAATGTGCAATTGAACTTACCTGCGTAGTGGAGTTTCCATGGCAAATGATAAAATAACCGCATTCACTGTGATGTATTGTTTTTAAATCGATAATTACTATTTCCTTACCTTTTATTTTTCTGATTCCTTCAAGGATGCTTTTTTTTATATTTTCTGTAATTTTTATGTTTTCGTTCATAAATACTATTTAACCCTACAAAGATAAACTTTTTGCCTTACTTCTTTTTTGTTTTTCATTTCTGTTTGTTTTTCACGCCAAAATAAAAAAAATAATCAATTTTGTACCCTATTCAACCAATTCCGACAGAAATGGTTTATTGTTTTTAATTTACTGTTTTTTAAATGAAAAAACCAGGTAAACACACCGTTTTTTTAAACGTAACAGATTCGTCCAACAACTATGCCAACCGGCTAATTTCAGAAGGCAAGGCAGTTGAGGGGACTGCCGTTTTGGCATCCTTTCAGGAACAGGGGAGGGGACAAAGAGGAAACTACTGGGAAAGCGACCCCGGGATGAACCTGTTGGCAAGTTTTATTTTGTTTCCCCGGTTTCTTCCGGCAGGTATGCAGTTTTATTTATCGAAAATTGCCAGTTTGGCCCTGGTTGACTGGCTTCAGCAGGAAACCACGGGAGTTACCATTAAATGGCCCAACGATATTTATGTGGGGGAACAAAAAATTGCCGGGATTCTGATTGAAACCTCGGTGCAGGGAAATCAGTTTCATTCAGCGGTGGTGGGGGTGGGCCTTAACCTGAACCAGGAAACATTCAACCCTGCGTTGCCCAACCCGGTTTCGTTGAAAAAGCTTACGGGGCGCCATTACAGTATAAAACAAACCGCGCAGCAATTACAGGAATTACTGATGGCCTGGTATCGAAAACTGGCAGAAGGGCAGGTGGGCGAAATCGATGCGGTTTATCACCGGAACCTTTTCAGGAAGGACGAATGGGCACATTTCCAAAAAGGAAAACGATTGTTTGAGGCCCGTATTCTGGGAACCGGGGAGTTCGGGCAGCTCATTTTAGAAGAACGCTCAGGAAACAAAACAACCTATTCATTTAAGGAAATTGAATTTGTTATTTGAATAATTCCACGTATTCCTTGTTATTTGTACGGCAGATTTGATAAGGTTTCGGCAAGCTGGTTGATTCCTTCTGCCAGTTTATTGTCAGCCATCATTTTTATCATCATGTTCATATCGGCATGCAGTGTGAGGCGCATTTTGGTTTGATGGGGTGTTACCGGCAATAACTGAATCCAGAATGTAATACTCAATGGCAGTCCGCCCGAACTTTCCACTTTAATGGTTTTGTGCGGTTCGCGGTTTACAATGCGTATTTTGGCCACGCCCATTCCTGTGATATTGAATTTGCATGAATCGCGGTCCGACTTAAAATCGGAAATTTTTACCTGTGGAATCTGTTTGGTAATTTTTTCAATTAAGCCAGAATTTAAATACTCCGAAAGGTTTTCAAAATTCGAAAGATATTCGAATACGATTTGCTGATTGTGATCAATCAGCTTTACATCGCTAATATATTTTTCCATTTTCTTACTAAATTTATGGGAATTGATAGAGTTTAAGTTCCTTAAT
>CAYRBS010000150.1:0-6302 GCA_964422335.1 uncultured Mariniphaga sp.
AAGTTGATAAATTATTGACTTCACTGTGAATATTCAGCCAGCATTTACCCGGTGGATAAAACAAAGGAAAGCTCCGTACTAAACTTTTAAAAATCAGTTTCTTTCAGGAATATCCTCCAGTGTGGCTACCAGAAAATCCCAGAATTTCTGTACGGTTCCGATGTTCACTTTCTCGTCGGGAGAGTGTGGAAAACGGATGGTGGGGCCAAATGAAATCATATCCCAGTGCGGGTATTTTCCTCCAAGTATTCCACATTCCAATCCGGCATGAATCGCTTTGATTTCCGGAACCTTACCAAATCTTTTTTGATAAACTTCCTGCATGGTTTTCAGTATGGGCGAATCCATGTTGGGTTTCCATCCCGGGTACTTTCCTGAAAAAGAGACGCTGGCTCCTGCCAGTTCAAAAACAGCTTTCATTCGCTCTGCCAGTTCTTCCTTGGCAGAGTCAACAGAACTACGCATCAGGGAAGCGGCGCTAATGGTTTTAGCTCCGGCATCCGATTTCACAATTGCCAGGTTGGAAGAAGTTTCCACCAGGCCCTTCATGCTGTCGCTCATGCGGATAACGCCGTTGGGGCAGGCCATCACCGCGCGGGTAAGGTTTTGCTGCGTTTTTTCATCTATTAACGCCGGGGGAAGTTCCGTTTCTTCCACTTTTACTTCGAGGCCGGGTTCGGTAGCTGAAAGTTCGCTTTTTACGGTTTCTGCCACTTCATCCACCAGCGCAACGAAATCGGCCACACTGGCTTCGCTCACTGCAATGGTGCCAAACGCTTCGCGGGGAATGGCATTGCGAAGGCTTCCCGCGTCGATACTTCCCAGGCGGGCTCCTGTTTTTTCGCTTGCTGCATGTAAAATGCGGAAAAAAACCTTGATGGCATTCCCACGTTGTAACGGAATATCAATTCCCGAATGACCTCCTTTCATGCCGGTAACGTTCAGGTTAAGGGCTGTAAAACCCGCCGGGATATCTGTTTCCGAATAATGGAACAGCACATTGACATCCTCACCGCCTGCACAACCCACATAAAGTTCCCCTTCATCTTCCGAGTCAGTATTGATTAAAATCTCTCCTTTCAGCACCCCGGCTTTCAAGCCGCCTGCACCGAACATGCCGGTTTCCTCGGTAGCCGTCAGCAACACTTCTAACGGGCCGTGTTTCAGTTTTTCCGACGCCAGCACAGCCAGTGCCGAAGCAACGCCAATGCCGTTATCGGCACCCAGGGTGGTTCCGTTGGCTTTTACCCATTCACCATCAGCAAAAGCTTCGATGGGATCGGCAGTAAAATCGTGCACTTTATCGCTGTTTTTTTGCGGGACCATGTCGAGGTGGCCTTGCAAAATAACGCCTTTGCGGTTTTCCATTCCCGGGGTTGCCGGTTTGCGGATAATCACATTGCCGGCTTCATCCTTCAGGGTTTCCAGCCCCAGGTTTTTCCCGAAGTTCACCGCCCATTCCTGAATTTTATCTTCGTGCCTCGATGGCCGCGGAATTTGCAACATCTCGTCAAAAATCTGCCACACTTCAGTTGGCTTAATATCTTTAATTTTAGTCATCTTTATTTTATATTTAAAGTTTGCAAATTAATATTTCCATTCACAATTAAAAAACCGAAAACTGCTTTATTCCTTCATTTCTCTAAAAGGCAGCTCCAACCCGTAATTTTGCCTTTTATCGGCTTTTTTCAGTAAAAAAGACAGATAAATTGAAACAACGCCCAATAGCACCAACAGCAATATGGGGATTGTGTAATCGTACATCATTTCACCGTCACGAATGGCCTGGAGGTTTCCCTTGTTTGTTAAATCGAGCACTGCTCCAATTCCCCAGAAGAAAATTCCCAATCCCCAGTTTTGAACCGTAAACATAGATGCATAAGCCGTCCCCAATCGTTTATCGGCAACTATTTTAGCCACCGAGGGCCACATTGCAGCAGGAACAAGCGAAAACGCAATCCCCAGCGATGCCAGGCCAAGGTAACCCAGAAAAACGCTGTTCAGCACAGAAAGGGAAATATGGGCAAAAATGAGCAGAAAAGAACCCAAAATCATAAGCGAGGCAGCTTTTCCTTTTTTATCGACATAATTTCCAAAAACAGGGGTGAAAAGAATGGTTCCCAACGGAATAAGGCTTGCTGTTTTGGGGCCGTTTTTAAACCACAGCGATAACGTTTCCCGCATGCTGTAAATGGCTGCAAAAAATACGGCAAGAATTATAACGTAGGAAAGAATTTTCCCCGCGACCGTTTTCATTTTTGAAGGAATTAACGAAAAAGCCAGCCCAAAAATAAACAAACCAATGTAAACCATGGTATTGCCAAAATTAGAACTCCCGAAAAGAATAAAATTCCCCTGTCCTTCGGGGAGGTTGTATGAAAACCCAAACTTATTGACCAATAAATCGGGGGCATACTGAATAAACGGAAAAACGGCCGCATAAAAAGTAACGCACAGCAACGTGATATACAAAAACGAGGAGTTGGTAGCCAGTTTTACCAAATCGGAAAATTTAAAATCTTCTTCCTCTTCGGGTTCAATATTATCCAGTGCATCCTGTTTTTTAAATTGCCGGTCGAGTTTAATATCGAAAACCATATAAATGAGAAACATGATCAGGGTAATTCCAATAAGCGTAGCACCAAAAGAGATGGCAGGGGTTACAAAACCTTTTCCAATATCCACACTCAGCGCCATTCCCAGCGCAGTGCCCAATCGTCCAAAACCCACATTAACAGCCATTGCCAGCGCCAGTTCATACCCGTTAAACCACTTCACAACCGCCCGGGTAACAACCACACAAACCACCTCGAGCCCGGAACCAAACATAATGCGTCCAACTATCATCATATTCAGCATGGTTGAATGATCATCGCCAAAAAATCCGGTGGAAGCCATGGCAACAATTACCGCCCCCAGGGCTGCCAGGCCTCCGAACAATAAACCCGCCAGCCTGATTCCCCATTTATCGAGAATTATTCCACCAACGATGATCATTCCGAACATATTGGCTATGGTTGTGAAGCCGATTATCCTGCCAAATTGTTCGCTGGTGAACCCCAGCTGGGTTTCCATCAATCCTTTCATTCCCGAAAAGAAATCCTGAAACCAGTAGGTACTGAACATTAATCCGGAGATAAGTAACAGCACCAGCCAGCGCAATGCTGCGGAATCTTTTAAAGTTTTTTTTGGTTGATTCATTTTAATTCAAGTCAGGTTTGATTTGGAATATTTTCAGAAAGCACTAAAATATACGCATGGGACAATGAAATATAAAAAAAGGAGCCGGTGACAGCTCCCTCCCCTAACTCTTTATTCTTTTGAAACCGAACGGATTGCTCCGGTTTCGGGATGAAATTCGATGGCATATTCGCCTGTCAGTAATCCTTCGGGTACCGGTGCAGTTTTACCAAACTGAGCCAGTGGAATACGGGCAGATGCAATGGTGTTCGTATCAAATACAATTTTCACATTTGATATAACAGGCAACCGGTAATACACCCCACTTTCTCCGGCTGACGGGTTTTCAGACTCAGCCAGACTGCCATATTTCCCGGAAAGGCTTTCATTCACATCCACCTGAACGTTTACCGGCTTTCCGGAAAGATTAGACGCGGAAAGCACCCCGTTTTCTTCCGAAAAACGAAATACCACCTCTCCCCTTTCGGAAGAAGATGTGGGAATAAAATCGAAACTGAATTTTTCATTTTGATAAGTGGTCCGTCCTTCAAACAAACTCAGGTACTGTTTTTCAATCCGCTTCAGTTCCCTGAGGCTAACTTCGTAAGCAGTACCGTCGGGATGAAATTCATCCATTAATCCGGCCGCCATCCAATACCGGGTGAGCCGTGCTTCAAGTATTCGTTCAGCAGCCTCGCCGGCTTTTCTTTCGGAGCCAACACGAACCGGGCGAAAATTATTTGCAGAATCTCCCTCTGCATATACAGGTGTATCGTTTATATGATCAAATGAAAACCCGTCGTCTTTTTCCGGCTTTTCAATGTACCGGTTTGTTTTTACATCACCCGGGGTTGATTTTCCGGAAGAGTTAATCCCTGCCAAACACCCTTCGGGAGTCAGACTAACCAGAAATGCCGCATCGCCCATGGCTTTGTAAACCTGATCGGGATCGGGTTCAGTAAACGTTTCCAGCTTCACATCCGTGATATGCCATTTTACGTTTGCGCTTGTCCGGGCATTGCTTATCCCCAGTAACTGGTCGGCGTAAGATGCATAAGGACCCGGTTCAAAAGTTTCCTTCATTGCTTTTACATGTACCCGCACACCTGTCCGGGGAAGTGCGTAGGTTATGCCTTCTGTAAAATCAGGTTGGGCATCGTCATCGCCTCTTCTGTTTCGTTGTCCGAATGCAGGCATTACCAGCATCACCGACAAAATAATTATTATTCCCCTCATTTTTCTTTTTTAATTTAAAGACCTAAAAATAGAATATTTATTGTGCATTTCAAGAAAAAGAAGTTACAATCTCGCTAAAAGCCTTTCCCATAAAATCAATTATATCGCCTGCAACAAGGGCATTTTCCGATTTTTCGCGGGCTGCCAGATCGCCGGCCAAACCATGCAGGAATACTCCGGCAACAGCTGCATGTTGAGGTGGAATGCGCTGTGCAAGCAATCCGAGTATAATACCGGTGAGTGCATCGCCGCTGCCGGCAGTTCCCATACCCGGGTTTCCGGTGGGATTAAAAAAAAGTTCCCCGCCGGGCAAAGCAACCGAAGTATAAGCGCCTTTCAACACAACGATCACTTTTAAATCGCGGGCCAATTGCCGCTGTACCCGGATCCGTTCCCACGAATTGGCGGTTTCGCCTGCCAGTCTCCTGAATTCACCCGGATGTGGGGTCAGAATGGTATTTTGGGGCAACTGGGTAAGCCAGTCTTTATTTTCAGAAAGAATATTAAGCGCATCAGCATCAAGCACCATGGGTGCCCGGGATTCATTTATTAATTTGTGCAATGCTTTCTTTGTATTGTTTTTCAGTCCAATGCCGGGCCCGGCCCCAATGGCAGAAAAAGGTGCCAAATCCGGAAACCCGGTAAAGATTAAATCGTGATCGTCGATGCTGGTCATCGCTTCCGGAACAGCCGTTTGAATAATGGAATAACCGAGCTTCGGCACGTGCGAAGTAAGCAGTCCCACACCCGAACGCAGGCAAGCCCTTGATGACAACACAGAAGCCCCCATTTTTCCGTAACCGCCAGCCACCAGCAGCGCATGGCCAAAAGTTCCCTTGTGGGCGAATTTTGAACGTTGGGGCACCATTTCTTTCACATCATCCTTTTCTACCATAAAAATATCAGAAGGTGTTTGTTCTATTCCTTCGGGGTGCAGGCCAATGGGCAGCACCTCCCATTTCCCGGTAAACCTTTCGTTTTCACTGAAGAAGAAACAAATTTTCGGGAACTGGAGGGTAAGGGTAAAAGTGGCCCTGACAATATTTTCAGGAATATTTTGTGAATTATCCTCCCCCATCAATCCACTGGGAATATCAACCGCCACCACCGTATTGCGAAGGGCATTGATTTTATGGACAATTTCTGCCGGCAGCCGTTCCAGCGGACGGGAAAGTCCCGAGCCGAAAAGGCCGTCAATGAGAATGTCAGAAGGTTGAATTCCGGGAAAGTCGCCGATATGCTGAATTTTTGCCAACTGCACTTTCCCCTGTTCTTCGAGGCGTTGCCAGTTAATGGCCGGCGAACCTTTCAGGTTTTTCCCCAAATCGAGCAGAAAAACCGCACACTGGTACCCGAGTCCGGCCAACTGCCGGGCAATGGCAAGGGCATCCCCGCCGTTGTTGCCGGGGCCGGCAAAAAACAACATCTTATGTTCGGTAGAAAACCGTTGCACCAGCCAGTTGGTCATTTGCATGGCTGCGCGTTCCATCAGGTCGATATCGGCAACAGGTTCGTTTTCAATGGTGAACTTATCGATTTCCCCGATTTGTTTTGTGGTAAATAACTTCATGGTTTTTCTTTTTAAACTTTTCTGCCTTAAAACACCCTAAAAGTATTGATAAAAAGGGGAAAAGTTAAAAGGAAACCGGCAAAAATTGAGTGAATTAAAAAACGGAATGAACGGCTGATTAAATGCAGTAGTAAAATTTAATTCTTATTTTTAAGCGAAAAAATAACAAATTAAATTATGAAACGAACATGTAAAATATTTACACCCAAGATGAAAAACCTTTTTATTCTTTTAGTCGCATTACTGCTAACCTCCGTTACATCCACCGCACAGAAAACGCCTACCGGAAATCCCGCTGATTTCGAAGTAAAAACCT
>CAYRBS010000151.1:0-6234 GCA_964422335.1 uncultured Mariniphaga sp.
TTTCCCGTTCAAAAAGTGTGTCGATGGTGGTTTTATCACTGAAAAATCCACAGTTCTTCAGGAAAAACCGGTCCTTTTCCACTCCACCGGCATAGTCGAGCCTGTTGTCTTTGCGGGCAGTGGCATCGGCTGTAAATTTTATTTTTGTAAGTTCAGTCCATTGGTTGTTGGAGCCAAAAACCCACTGGTTGGAGTAAAATGCCTTTCGCGACCGGTCACCGGTTTCCGTCAGGAAATTTTCAAGAAAAGAGTGCAGTCCGGTAAGCCAGGTATCGGTTTTGGGGCGCCGGAAGCTGGCAATCAACCGCCACTTTTCCTCTTCGGGGGCAAAAAACCAGGCAGTGAAATCGGTCGCTCCGTCGCCGGTGGGCTCACCTTTCAGCAAAAAACGGTAGGTTGAACCTGCTTTCCAGTTGTAGCGCAGAAAACTCTGGCCTCCCGACCCTTCGTTGCCAAATTCACCGGCATATACATTTTCCCCTTTTTTCAGCAGAACAATCCGGTCCTCTTCCGGAATTTCTTCGGGGTTATCGGTTTGAAAGGGGCTCCAAACTGAAAACAGCACCCGGCGCTCGTCGGGCGAATTCACCTGAATGCCGAAATAGCCCTGCCCGAAACCGTTGGCCATAAAATACGAACCCAGCACATCTTCCCCCTCGGGAACCATCAGTTCGCTGTAAAACCATTTGACATCAGCGGCGCTTTCGGGTACCCGAAACCCCAGGTGAACCGATGGACCGCGGCGTCCCCAGTAAAACTCGTCTTTTACAAAATATACATCGCCTGCCGCCGCTTCGCCTCCTATCAGCACTGCATCAACGCCGGCAAACGTTTCGCCCGTTTTTTCAATTCCCTCCAGTTCAATCCAGTGATACCCCGGTTCACTGATTTCAAATGTTCCCACAGAAAGGGTGTCGGAAGAAGAATTTTCAAGGGTTACCTGTTGAGTTTGGCCGCAACAGGAAATACTCAGCTGTGAGGGGCCGCCGGTTGCCCGGGCAACCATTCCTACATTTAATTTTCCGGTTTGTTCTGTCCTGAAATAGGTTCTGATTTTTACATTCTTTTCACTCCAGTTTACAATTCCCTCCTCCTTTATCATCTCTTTGGTTTTTTCTGTATCCTCCACAACCCAGCTGTTTCCGTATGCCGGAATGGAATAGTCGAAGGAGCGATTTTCCGTGAAATTATCCGGTTGTTTATTGCATGCGCCCGGAACAGTTAATAAAAATGCAAAAAGAATGGAAGGAAAGTGAAATTTGATAAATGCCATTTGTTTTAATTTTCGAGTTGATTGATTTGTTCTTCAATGGGGGCTTTTTGATACCAGGTTTCGTGACTGAAGTTCAGGAATTTCAGGATTTTAAAAGCATTGAATTTCTGAAAAAAACGATTTTGAAACGTTGAAAGCGCCGAACAGTTTGCATTCAGATCACAGATTTCCAACCAGAAATTATCTTCGTGTAAAAATGCGGCAATGGGTCCGGGCAGTTCAGAAAGCAGTTCATTGTATTCTTTTTCAACAATTTTAAAAAGGGTGTTTTTTTTGTCAAAAAACTGTTTTAAATCGGCGAAAGCCCGGAAGTTGTATGTTTTCGTGAGGTCTTCTTCCCCGTTCATCCATTTTTGAAGAATGGGGCCTGTTCCGAACGGTACCCGGTCGGACAAACGCGCTGAAGGGTGAACAGTAGTGGTGGATATTTCGCCTACCGGACCAATTTGCACCAGGTTTTGCAGAAAATAGAAATCCTCGCCGGCTTGCCTGCGATTCATCCCGCCACGTTTCACATAGGCTCCGGCCGTGACGGCAAACGCCGACCCCACTGTGAACATGGGCCAGGGGTAGCCGGTAAAACCGAGCGCTTTTTTATAATAATCCATGTATTTTTCGTAGAGTTTTATTCCCTGCAAATGTTTGTGATCCAGCCCGGAAGTTTGATGCCGGAAAGCAATAACAGCGCCTGCATGCTTCGGGTTCGTTTTAAAATAATTTTCAATTTCAACGAGGTAATTTTTGTCCACCAGCGTATCGGCATCCAGCGAAACAATGATCCCTTCCGGCTTATTCAGCATATTGAAACGCCGCACAGCCTCGTCCATGCCGCTTTTACGTGCCAGCCCTGCACCGGCCCATTTTTTTTTCAATGTTATCGGTTCCGGCGCATAAAAACAGAGTGGTGGTTTATTGTTTTCGGCAATCCATCGGCTGACTTCTTGTTTTGTCCGGTGGTTTTGTTTTTTTATTTCATCCGAATCGGCTTCTGAATGGTTAATCAGTACAATAATTTCCACTGCCGATTTGGGTAATTTGCAATGAATGAGCGACTTTAGGGTTTGAAGAATGTCCGGTTCGCGAAAACAGGGAATCACCACGGAAATACCAAGTCCGGGGTGAGGAGTTTCCCGGATGAGTCCGGTGTTTTTATTTCGTTGAAGGTACCTGTCTGCAAACATGGAATGCCTGTTTTTGTTGAAAAGTAACCATTGAAGCAAAAAAAATCCGGGGATTTCCCGGACCACACTAACACTTTCTGTTCCAGCTACCTGGATTCTCTGTACTGTTCGTTTAATCCTTTCAGCACTTCTGCTGTGATATTATGGGCTTCGTCCCCGACTAAAATTTCAGCACCGTTAAAAATATAATTATATTTTTTGTTTTTGTTGTACTCCTCGAGGTAATTGAGCAAGCTATCCAGAATCTGCTGGTTGTTTGATTCCTGCAATTCTGCAAGTTTTCCGGATAGTTCCTGGTCAAGCTGCATAATTTCCTGTTCCATTCCCTGAAGGCGGTCGCGTTCCTGGATGGCACGCTGTTCGGTTAAAAAACCGCCCCGTTGCAATTTTTCCTGAAATGCTGAAGCTTCTTTTTCAAACGACTGGCGTTTGGTGCCATATTCGTTGTTGTAGGCTTCTTGTCGTTTTGTAAATTCATCGTTCAGTTGTATGGCCAGCTCATAATTGGAAATAAGGGAATCTGCTTTGACATAAGCAATTTTCAACGTGTTTTCTTCCGTTGCTGCTGCAACTTTTTCCTGAACATCCCTGGGGATTGGCTGGTTTGAACCGGTGAAATGAAAAATATATAATACGGCTACTGCAACTAACGCGGTAATGGAAATAATTAAAGATGCTTTTTTCATCATTAAGTCAAATTTATTTTATTCTCTAATCGCAACAAAGATAATTTTTTCGGTTAAAAAGCAACAGGGGGATTCGTCATTTTTTTGTAGCTGTTGAAATCATTCAATTTAACAAAAAACCTGTGAAAAAATCATGCTCTGCCCCTGATAAACATCATTGAAATAAACAAGCAACAGGTAGTACTTTTACGAAAAGTATTTTTTTTGGACTATTGAACTTTATATCGAAAAATGTTGAACCGAATGATTGCAAATATATTGCCTTACATGCCCAAAAAGCTGGTATGGGTTTTTTCGAGGCGATACATAGCTGGCGAGACAATTGAAGAAGGGCTTTTGGCATCGAAGCTTCTTAACCAGCGAGCTATTGAAGTTACAGTTGATCTGCTGGGTGAATTTATTAAAACCCCCGGCGAAGCGGAGGAAAATAAAAACCATTACCTGAAAATTGTTGATCAGTTTACCCGGGAAGGGATAAAAGGTAATTTTTCGCTGAAACCGACCATGTTCGGGCTATTGATAGACGAGGAAGCGTGTTACCATTCTATCCGCGAAATAGTTTCTCTTGCCGCAGAGAGAGAAAGTTTTGTGCGCATCGACATGGAAGATTCGCAATGCGTGGATCGGGAAATAGAACTGTTTCGAAAGTTACACCGTGAATTTCCACGAAATGTTGGTTTGGTACTTCAGGCCTATCTTCGCCGCACATTTACCGATCTTACAAACCTGAAAGCACTGAATGATGAATCGGTTCCGTTGAATTTCAGACTTTGTAAAGGGATTTACATAGAACCCGAAAGTATTGCTTTCAGAAATTACGATGAAGTAAGGGAACACTTCCTGGAAGACCTGGAGTTCATGTTCAAAAATAAAATGTTTGTGGGCATTGCCACGCACGATAAGTTTTTGGTGGAAAAATCTTTTATGCTGATTGAAAAGTATGGAGTCCCTGAAAATATGTATGAGTTTCAGATGCTGTACGGAGTAACCCCCGAATTGCGGCAATCCATTATCGACAAAGGACACCGGATGCGGGTTTACGTTCCGTTCGGGAAGCAATGGTTTAATTACTCTACCCGCAGGTTAAAAGAGAATCCCAAAATAGCACAACAAATTATTAAGGCACTATTCATTAGGGGTTAATATATATAGGTTAAACAAAGGAGAAGGGGTTGCCGTTTTATTTTTGGCAGCCCCTTAACTTTTCACAGCGATTTATAAATAATCTCTTTTGCAGGCCGTTTGGGGACGTGGTGCACACTGTTTTCATCGCGCCAGTATTTTATGTTGCCGTTTTTTGCTGTTTCCAGTACCACTTTTTCGGCAGGTTTGCCCAGTCCAATCATCCAAAGTATTTCGAGGTTTTCGGGCAGCTTCAGAATTTTCGCAACTTTGCCTTTATTTACGGAGCCAATGATGCAACCGCCAAAACCATCTTCCACGGCCCCCAGTAAAATGCTTTGCATGGCAATGCCATCGTCGCAATAGTAATTTTCAGCCAGCGATTTGTCGATAAGCACAGCTACATAAGCCACGGGACGCTCGCCTTCGGCCGGACCGTCCCAGTCGGTGAGGTAACCTGCCCAGCCGAGGTATGGAAAAATCTGCCGGTTGATTAATTCATCGGTACAAATAACATACTTCAGCGGCTGCATATTGCGCCCGCTGGCTGCAAACCGGGTGAGTTCCACCCATTGTTCAATTTGTTCTTTTTTTATTTTCACCGAAGGTTCGAACCTCCGGTAACTGCGGTTTTTACGCATCAGTTCACGTATCATAGCTGGTTGTTTTAATTTTTTACGAAAGTTAAAAAAATGATTTTTGATATGTGGGGAATATCCGCTATTTTTAGAGCATAAAAAAGGATAAGGAAACAAGTTACCTGATTTTTGAAGAAATATTGCTGACCAAACTTAACCACTGTAAAATAGGGTAACTTTCCCTTATCCTTTTTCTTAAACGCTGCAATGTTTGTTCTATTGCTTTTATTTAATGGTTAATATTTTTAGTTTTGTAGAACAGAACAGAACGGCAACTGTTCTGCCAAACAAAAAAACAATGACCCATTTGAAATTAACAATTGACAACCATTCCAATACCTTAAAATTTCAGCAACTGGTGGATGCCATTATGGATGCCATCAGCCGAAACCAGCTAAAGGCGGGTGAAATGCTGCCTTCGGTGAACCAGATAATGAAAGAGAGCAACCTCTCGCGCGACACCGTTTTTAAGGCTTATGCCGAACTGAAAAAGCGCGGTGTGGTGGAGTCTGTTCCCAATCGCGGCTATTTTGTGACCCGCAGGATTACAAAAGTTTTTTTGTTTCTCGATACCTTTAAAGCCTATAAAGAGGTGCTGTACGGTTCGTTTTTAAAGCACCTTCCCAAAAACATTAGTGTCGATTTGCATTTTCACCACTACAATATCCACCTGTTTGAAAAGATTCTTATGGAGAGTGTAGGGAAGTACAGCAAGTATATTATCATGAACTTTGACCACCCCAACGTTAAGGAGGTAATTCAAAAAATCCCCGGTGAACAGTTGCTGGTCATCGACTGGAAAATACATGCTGCAGAAACCCAGTCGGCTGTTTTTCAAAATTTTGGAGCTTCTGTTTACGATTGCCTGAAATCAAACCTGGAAAAAATCAAACGCTACCGGGAATTTATTTTTTATTATCCGTCATTCACTTACCATCCCAAAGAATCTATCGACTATTTTAAAAAGTTCTGCAACGATTATCGCATTAAACATTCAGTAATTTTTGAAGAAGAACAATTTAAAATAAGAAAGGGAGGGCTTTACTTGCTGGTAAGCGACCGCACGCTGGCCGGATTTCTCGATCAATGTGCTGAAAAAGGATATGAACCCGGCCGCGAAGTGGGCGTGATTTCCTACAACGAGACACCTATGAAAAAATATGTAAAGAATGGAATTACCGTTATTTCCACCGATTTTGAACTGATGGGGCGAAAGGCAGCGGAATTTGTTGAAACCGGTAATCCCGTTCAGTTTGAGGTGCCCACAACATTGAAATTACGCTCGTCGTTATAAAGGAATCGTTCTCTGCGAAAAGAACGGCTCCCTTCAATAA
>CAYRBS010000152.1:0-6210 GCA_964422335.1 uncultured Mariniphaga sp.
GTGTTTTTGGCTATAACTCAATTGGCACCCCGTTGTAGAAGTCCAGGATTTTTGCGCGGAAAATAAATTCATACCTGGCCTGCAGCAGTTCCGACTGCGCCACGGTAAGGTAATTTTTACTTTGGTTATATTCCACCGAATTGACCATGCCTACATTGAATTTTTCTTCGGTGTAGCGAAAGGCTTCTTCGGTCGATTCCACTGCTTTTTCACTGGAAATATACCGGTTGAGCGCCGCCAGCGCATTGGTGTAGGCCTGTTCGATGTCTTTGCGCAATAGGTTGCGGGATGTTTGCAGTTGGTATTCAAAATCGGCAACCTGGAGTTTAGCATTCGAGATGCTGTTTTTTACCTGGAACTTATTAAAAATGGGAATATTCAGGGTGAACCCCATAGCGTAGCGTTTGTTGTTGCTGAGCTGGTCACTGAAGTTGATTTCCACCCCGTTCATATCGGTATATTTGTTATTGTAAAGGTTGTAATAGTTGGCGCCAAAATTAAGGTTGGGGAGCCGGCTTCCTTTGGCAATATCAAGTTGGCGGCGGGCGCTTTCCACGCGCAGTTGGGCGGCTTTTATTTCGGGCCGGATGTGCAGGGCATTTTTAAAAACCTCGAACGAATTGGACATGGTGATGTTGGCCTTGATCTCGGGCAGTTTGGGTTTTTCAATGGAGAAGCTTTTTTCCACCGGCAGTTCCAGCAACTGAAAGAGATTGAGGTAAGCCAGTTGCACCTGGTTTTGGTCGTTCACCAGTTGCAGTTCTTCGCGGGCCAGTTGCGCCTCTATTTCGAGGAGTGCGCCGCGGGCCAGGCTTCCGGCATCTACCAGTTTTTTTGTGCGTTCAAGTTGTTGCCGGGTAACTTCGAGCTGTGCTTCGGCAATTTGTGCCAGCTCTTCGGCAAACAAGATTTCGAGGTACGAAGCCGCGATGTTCAGTATAATATCGTCTTTGGTTTTTTGTAAATCGTGGATGGCCGCATGCAAATCGAGTTGGCGCTGGCGGATCGTATTGTTCAGAATGGAACCGTTCCACAAAGTTATATCTGTATTGAGATAACCGTTTATTTGGGACGAATTCACATTCTGGTAGGTATTGTCGTAGGTGAGCGACCTTCCGAAGTTAAAATTGTTGGAGATGCTGCCGTTCAGGTTGGGCAGCCGGTCTGACTTCGCCTGGCTCACCTGGGTTTCTTCGTATTCAGTGTTCAGTTCCTGTTGTTTTATCCGGATGTTGTTCTCCAACGCATAGTTGATGCATTTTTGCAGCGACCATGTTTCCTGGGCGAATGAGACTTCAGCAGAAAAGAGCAATAGAATTCCGGTAAAAAGTGCAATTGTAATCTTCATTTTGAATTTGTTTTAAATCAGGCTAAAAATAATTAAAGCTAACCATACTTCCTGAGTTATCCCTGGTCGGTTTTCTCTTCTTTTAATTTTTTCGGATCGATTTTTTCTCCTTTCACTTTGTCTTCTTTGCTCAGGCCGGTAGAGATTTCGATGTTTATTCCGTCAGACAGTCCGGTTTGAACATAACGTTTTTCAAACTGCTGTTCCACATCGGTCTGCACTTCTACAAACGACGAGTCGTTTTCAAATTTCAGCAGTCCTTCCGGAATAACCAGCACGCTGTCCCTACTGTCGAGCACAATGTTGGCGTTTGCGCTGTACCCGGCACGAATAAACTGCCCTTCCATGAGTTGAACACTTGCCTTTATTTCAAACTGAATGGCGCCGTTTTCTTCTTTTCCTTTGGGTGAAATGTATTCCAGCACAGCCTGGAATTTTTCTTTTTCAATAGCACCAATCTCAAGTTCAATGGGCATTCCGGCACTGATTTTTCCCACCTCGGTTTCGTCCACCTTTCCTTCAAAAATCATATCGCTCATGTCAGCCACGGTGGCAATGGTGGTACCGTCGTTAAAAGTGTTCGATTGAATTACCGAATTACCCATTTCTACAGGCACATCTAATACGGTTCCGGTGATGGTGGAACGTACCAGCGTGTTCGTGGTTGTTTCTGCCTTTTTGGTTACGCCGTTCCGAATCAGTTCAAGATTGTTTTCTGCACCGGTTAGTTCTTCTTTGGCCGAATCGTAAGCCACTTTGGCATTTTTAAACTCTTCATAAGAGATTACGTCATTATCGAACAAGCCTTTTAGCCGTTCGTAATCGTTTTGTGCATCCTCAAAATTGATTTTAGCCCGGTTCAGCCTGTTCTCGGCCGTGTTGAGGGTAACCATATCGGGGATAATTTTAATACGTGCCACCACCTGGTCTTTTTTCACGCGGTCGCCGGGTTCTACAAAAAGCTCATCAATAATTCCTGAAACCTGCGGTTTGATTTCAATTTCGAAACGCGGAATCACTGAGCCGGTGGCAACGGTTTTCATTACGACTTCGCTCATAAACGGGTTTTTGGTTTCAAAAACATCCGGTTTCACTTTCGATTTGTTGTAGAGGAAAAACAGGGTTCCCCCGAATGCCCCTATTAAAATCACAATTCCAATAATTCTTGCTACTTTTTTCATGTTTGTATTGTTTTATGTTTTCTGTTATTTTTCTTCCCGAATGGCATCTATGGGTTTAATTCTCACAGCTCGCCGGGCCGGAATCATTCCGGCAAATATTCCTGAAAATATCAACACGGTAAGTGCCGATACCGCCATTTTAAAACTGATTTCGGGGCGCCGGAAAAACATTTCGTCTCCGCCTGCCTCGAGTGCGATATTAAGTAGTTCAAGCAATCCTACTCCCAGGGCCAGGCCAATATATCCTGCCAAAACGGTGAGGAAAACACTTTCGGCTACAATGTGAAGCATCACTTTTGCAGGTGTGGCGCCAATGGCCCGCTGGATGCCAATTTCCTGGGTACGTTCCCTGATAATTACCATCATGATATTGCTTACCCCGATAACACCCGCCAGCAGGGTGCCGATTCCAACGATCCATGTGAGAAGCTGGATGCCGTTAAAAAGCCCGTTGAATTTTCGCCATTCCACTTCAATATTGAATGAGCTGATGGCCTGTTGATCGTCAGGTGCAATGTAGTGGCGTTCTTTTAGCAGTTCTTTTAACCGTTCTTCAAGTCGGCTTACCGGAACCCCGGGCAATGACGTGATCGAGAAAAAATGGACCACATCGCCCATGTTAAAGGTTCGTTGCATGGTGCTGAACGGTATCATGATGGCTTCGTTTTTTTCTCCTCCGCCAATATTAACACGGGTTTCCGGATGAACAACCCCTACTACCTGGAAATAAACCCCGTTAATTTTAAGGTATTCGCCAATGGGATTTTCTTCTTTGCTGAACATCACCTCTTCTACGCGTTCGCCAATAATACACACTTTGCGTTTTTGAAGGATATCGATTTCATTCAGCAACCTTCCTTTTACGGGAGTCCAGGGATCGATTTTATAAAAGTCGGGGTAATCACCGTAAATATTGAAAGCGCCGGTTTTTATTCCCCTTACTGTGTTGTCACCGCCATAGGTATTGGGGCCGAAAAGCCGGGGCGACAGGTATTCCACATCGCTGAGGTTGGCCCGGATGTATTGCATGTCTGCATTTTTATAATTCCACGTTCTCCCGCGTTGAAATCCTTTGTATGGCTGGCTGGTACGTTCGGTCCAGAAGAAAGCCGAGTTGGTGGCAAATGCCTTAATCCCGTCCATTATACCGTTTTCAAGCGCCCTGCCTGCCCCCGACATGATAATGAGCATAAAAATACCCCAGAACACCCCGAAGGCTGTCATGAAACTGCGCATCCGGTTTTTTTTCAGCGCTTCTATTATTTCTTTCCAAAGGTCTAAATCAAACATCTCTGTTTAAAGTTTCGGGTTTCAATTTCAAAGTTTTCAAGTTTCATCTTTAATTCATTTCCATTCCTTTTTCCCATTTCCCTGGAGCGGCAGAGGTGGTCTTTATTCATCGCGCAGCGCTTCAATGGGTTTAATCCGTGCGGCCCGCTTAGCCGGAATATACCCGGCAATGGCGCCGGCAAAAACCAAAAGCATGGTGGCTGTTATGGCGACATTGAGATCGACTGTGGGGTTCCGGAATACAACATCGCCGTTCCCACCGTTGGTGGCGGCAGTAGCAGCATATTGTTGTTCTACAAATAAGTTAAGCCCTTCCATGAGGCCGGTGCCCAAAACCAACCCAATGTAACCGGCAATGGTGGTGATTAGTATCGACTCAAGCAAAACCAATCCCACCACCGAACCCGGGCTGGCGCCAATGGCTTTGCGTATCCCGATTTCCTTGGTGCGTTCTTTTACTACTATCAGCATAATGTTACTAACCCCCACAACACCTGCGATCAGGGTTCCCGTACCGATAATCCAGATAAAGATTTTGATAGCCTGGAAAATCCGCATGGTTTGCAGGTAGTTTTCCAGTTTGTTGTACGACCCCAGTGCTGCACGGTCGGTTTCGTCGAATTTGTGCTTTTGTGCCAGGGTGGCGCGTACTTTGTCTTCAATGGCTTTACTTTCTTCAATGGAACTGGCATGAATGGTAAGTGCAAAGTTGTGCAGCCGGTTGGCCCCGTTGAATACTTTTTGCCCGGTTGAAACGGGGATGTAGGCATTGCGGTGGCGGGTACCGCCTCCTTCGCGGCAGATGCCCACCACTTTAAACGGTATGTTGTTGATTCGTACGTATTCGCCAATGGCCTCCCGGTTCTTAAACAATGCATCGTAAATATCCTGTCCCAGTACCACGGTTTTCCGGGTTTGCTTAATATCCACCTCGTTGATAAAACGGCCCTTCGAGATTTCAATGGATTCTACCTGTTTCAGTTCCGGGTGACAGGTGACAGCGGTATATTCGCCGTATTCGCTTCCGTAGGCAAACGTATTTCCCGAAATGTAGTACCTGCCCGATGTAAACTCTATGTTGGGTAATTCGCTGATGAGATCATAGTCGCTGTTGGTGAACCTGATTTCGCGGTTTTCTTTCATCCCCTGGTAAGGAATGCTGGTGCGCCCACTCCACAGCCACATGGCATTGACAGCATCACGCATAAAATTTTCTGCCACGCCATTGCTCAGCCCGTTGCCTGACCCCAGCAATATCATCAGCATAAAAATTCCCCAGGCCACCGAAAAACCGGTGAGGAAAGTGCGCATTTTATTCTTTTTGATGGTGGCAAAAATTTCCTGCCATTTGTCGATGTCGAACATCTCAGTTTTAAATTAAAGGTTGAATGTTTCAAATGCAAAACCAATCGGCTACTGTTGATTGTAACCGTCCATTCCCTGATTCTTCAGGCAATCTCCAGTTCTTTTGAGTACTGGTGTTTCCATTCTTTCAGCTCACCGTTTTTAATTATTTCGGAGATCACCCCGTCATTCAGGCGGATGATTTTCCGGGTCATGGCGGCAATGTCGTGTTCGTGGGTTACAATAACCACTGTAATGCCGTCTTTATTTATTTCTTTTAGTATATCCATCACCTCGTAGGAAGTGCTGGAATCGAGGGCGCCGGTAGGTTCGTCGGCCACAATTATTTTGGGTTGTGCGATGAGCGACCGTGCAATGGCCACCCGTTGTTTCTGCCCGCCCGAAAGTTCGTTGGGCATGTGCGTGGCCCACTCCAGCAATCCCAGTTTTTCGAGGTATTCCAGTGCAATTTTGTTTCGTTTTTTACGGTTCACTCCCTGGTAATAAAGCGGAAGCGCTACATTTTCCATTGCATTTTTAAACGAAATTAAATTGAACGACTGGAAAACAAATCCGAGTAACTCGTTTCGCAACCTGGCGGCTTTTTTTTCCGACATATCCTTTATCAGTGTCCCGTTTAGGAAATACGATCCTTCGTCGTAGTTGTCGAGAATACCAACAATGTTCAGCAACGTTGATTTTCCGGAACCCGACGATCCCATAATCGATACAAAATCACCTTGTTCTATCTCGAGATCAATGCCTTTGAGCACATGCAACGAATTGCTGCCGGTACCGTACGACTTGTGTAAATTGTTTAACTGAATCATAGCTTTTCTGTTTTATTGTTTCCGTGCCGGCAAAAGCGCGCTTAATTGTTGGTATAAAATTCCTTTTTTTCTTTCAGATAACTTAATTTATTCGACCAACACACTGATTCATTAGGTGAAACGGAACTTTCGCAGGGTTTTAATTTTCCTGCCCCAGTGTATTTTGGTTTACAGGCTATAGGACGCCGGTATTGATTCGTTTGTTACAAGTTGAGAC
>CAYRBS010000153.1:0-6187 GCA_964422335.1 uncultured Mariniphaga sp.
TTAAAGCAGCGCATCCATTTTGGATGTAAATACCTGCTTGGGTGCGGCTCCCACTTGTTTGTCGGCTACTTCGCCGTTTTTTACGAAAAGCACGGTAGGGATATTCCGTATTCCGTACTTCATGGCCACGTTGGGGTTGGAGTCCACATCAACCTTTCCAATCACTGCTTTTCCTTCGTATTCGGTTGACATTTCTTCCACAATAGGAGCAATCATCCGGCACGGTCCGCACCAAACCGCCCAGAAATCGAGCATTACAGGTTTATCGGAATTTACAACCAGCTCTTCAAAGTTGTTATCTGTAATTTCTATTGCCATAATTTTATTCTTTAAAATGTTAATATTATATTTTTTTGCAAAATTAGCTAATTAATTCTATATCCAATGTCGGGTCTTTTTTCAAAGAATCCCAGAAATTTATCGGTCGGGTTGATTCTTGTATTCCTTGAAAACAAGTGGATAAACAGATTGTTTTCCGGATCGTAAACATTGAATTTTAACAACGCTTTGCCCGCATTGTTTTTTGCAAGGTTTTCAATTTCTTCAATGACCGAATCGTTGATTTTGTCGAGCGGGATGTTAACGGTAATACTTTTCACATAGTTTTTCCGTGCTTCCGAAAGCAGTTCGATATGGGAGGCTTTAAATTCGTAATAATCACTTTTATACCGTTGTTTTACGCTTCCTTTCAGTAAAATGAACAACCCGGTTTTGCAGTATTTGTGAAAATTTACGTAATCCTGGCCGAAGAAGAAAAACTCATAAGAGTCGGTATAATCTGTAAGGGTCAGCGTGCTAAACGGGTTGCCGTTTTTGGAAGTAGCTTCCCGTGCTGCGGTTACCATCCCGCCAAAAGTGAATTCACGGTCTTTGTATTTTTCCACATCGTTTTTCAGTTCCCTCAACGAAACATCTTTCGAACAGAAGTTTTCAATTTCTACTTTATAGTCATCCAGCGGGTGGGCGGTCAGGTAAATGCCAATCAGGTTTTTTTCTTTTTCCAGCAGAACTAATTTTGGCCACTCGTCCACATCGGGGATGGCCGGTTTTTGTATTTCAGCACTTTGTCCCAGTTCGCCAAACAGGCTTTGCTGCATACTTTGGTTTTCAGACTGAATTTTGTTCCCGTACCTGATAAGTTTTTCAATAAAGGTGGTTTGGTCGTTTTCATTTTCTCCGGCGAAAAAAGTGCTGCGTTTTATCCCTTCCAGGTTATCGAAAGCACCGGCTGTTGCAAGCGCTTCGAGGTTTTTTTTGTTGACAGACTGAAGGTTTACATTTTCAACAAAATCGTAAATGGTTTTAAATAACCCGTTTTTTTCGCGGGCATGGATAATGTCTTTTGCTGCGCCTGATCCTACGCCTTTTATGGCTCCCATACCGAAGCGGATATCGTCGTTTTTATTGGCAGTAAACTTGATAAAACTTTCGTTTACATCGGGCCCCAGCACATTTAGCCCCATGCGGCTGCATTCGGTCATCAGTTTGGTGATATCGGTAATGTTATTCAGGTTCCGGCTAAGGTTGGCCGCCATAAATTCAGCAGGAAAATTGGCTTTGAGGTACCCTGTCTGATAAGCGATATGGGCATAGCAAACCGAATGCGATTTGTTGAATGCGTAGGAGGCAAAAGCTTCCCAGTCTTTCCATATTTTTTCGATGATATCGTCGGGTTTTTTACCAATCAGCTTACATTCGTCGGTGAATTTGAAATTTGCCTTGCACCCTTTCACAAACTTTTCTTTTAGTTTGGTCATGAGGGAGGTAATTTTTTTCCCCATGGCTTTTCGGAGCGAATCGGAATCGCCGCGTGTAAAGTTGGCCAGTAACCGGGAGAGAAGCATCACCTGTTCCTGGAAAACAGTGATGCCGTAAGTTTCGCTCAGGTACTCCTCCATCATTGGCAGGTCGTATTCTACCTTTTGTTTTCCGTGTTTCCGGGCAATGTAGCTGGGAATGTATTCCATCGGGCCGGGGCGGTAGAGTGCATTCATGGCAACAAGGTCTTCAAACCGGTTGGGTTTAAGGTCCCTGAGGTGTTTTTTCATGCCATCCGATTCAAACTGAAAAATGGCAGTTGTTTCGCCGTGGCTGAATAATTCGAAGGTTTTTTCGTCGTTCCACGGAATGTTGTCGATGTCAATTTCAATTCCTTTTGAAAGCTTAATATTGTCGAGCGTTTCTTTAATAATTGAAAGGGTTTTCAATCCGAGGAAATCCATTTTTAAGAGCCCGATATCTTCCACAAAACGCCCGTCGTACTGTGTGGTAGGAAGTATTTCCCCGTCTTTTGTTGGCATGAGTGGGATGTGGTCGGTCAGCGGATCGCGGCTAATGAGTATCCCGCAGGCATGCACACCGGTTTGCCTTACCGAACCTTCGAGTGTTTCGGCAAACTTGATGGTTTTGGCAATCAGCGGGTTCGATGAGTTTTTTTCTTTTTTTAAATCCGGGTTTTCTTTGAATGCTTTTTCAAAGGTCATTTTGGGTGCATCGGGAACCAACTTCGCCAGACGATCGGCCTCGGGAAGGGGGAGTTTCAGCACCCTTGCCACATCGCGAATGGCCAGTTTTGTAGCCATGGTACCGAAGGTGCAAATGTGGGCTACTTTATCGTGGCCGTACTTTTTTGTAACGTAGTCGAGCACCAGCTGGCGGCCATCATCGTCGAAATCGATATCCACATCGGGCAATGAAATTCGGTCGGGGTTCAGGAAGCGCTCAAAAAGCAGGTTGTATTTTATGGGGTCGATGTTGGTAATACCGGTGCAGTATGAAACTGCGGCGCCGGCAGCCGAGCCACGCCCGGGCCCCACCAGCACGCCCATTTCGCGGGCGGTGTTTATAAAATCCTGAACAATGAGAAAATAGCCCGGATACCCCATCAGTTTGATGGTTTCCAGCTCAAAATCGAGGCGGGCGGCTACATCTTCGGGCACAGGATTCCCGTATCGTTCTTCAGCTCCTTTGTAGGTCAGATGCCGCAGGTAGGCAGCTTCCTGCTTTACGCGCAAGACCTTCTCGAATCCGCCCAGCCGGTTGAATGTTTCTTCGCCAAATTCTTCTGCCAGTTTTGCTTCCGGAAATTCCTTTTTGAAATCTTCCATTGTGCCAAAATCTGCAGGAATAGGGAATACCGGCATAACAGGCGCCGAGTCCAACTCGAATTCTTCCACCTTTTCTACCACTTCATTTGTGTTTGCCAGTGCTTCGGGCACATCGGCAAACAGTTCGTTCATTTCTTTCTGGGTTTTAAACCATTCCTGTTTGGTGTATTTCATCCGGTTGGGGTCGTCCACGTCTTTGCCGGTATTGAGGCAAATAAGCAGGTCGTGGGCGTCGGCATCTTCGGCGTTGGTAAAGTGTACATCGTTGGTGGCAATTACTTTTATGTCATGTTTTTTTGCCAGGGGGAGGAGCAGTTTGTTTACCAGTACCTGGTTGTCGTAAACGTTTTCCCGCTGAGGGGCTTCCTCTGCAGGGTGCCTCATCACTTCGATGTAAAAATCGGGGCCAAATATTTTTTTGTACCACAAAATGGTGTCTTCCGCTTCTTTTAGCTGGTTTTTCATTAAATAACCCGGTATTTCACCTCCCAGGCAGGCCGATGAAACGATTAGCCCTTCGCTGTGTTTTTCCAGTACTTTTTTATCGATGCGGGGTTTGTAATAGAAACCTTCGTTACTGGCAATGGAAATTAGTTTGACCAGGTTCTGGTAACCGGTTTTGTTTTTAGCCAGCAAAATAAGGTGGTCGCCGTAACGGTCCACTACATCGGTTTTATTTTGAAGGTTGCGGGTGGCCACGTATGTTTCACAACCCAGGATGGGTTTTATTTTTGCATTTTTACAGGCTGCGTGGAATTCTTTTATGCCAAACATGGTGCCGTGGTCGGTAAGCGCAACGGCCTTCATTCCATCTTTTTTGGCTTTTCCTACAAGGTCGGAAACGCTTGCGGCGCCGTCGAGTATAGAGTATTGCGAGTGTACGTGTAAATGTGAAAACGGAACCATCTTTTCGTTTTTTTAAATAAGATTAACAACAGTTTTATGTTGCATAAAGTTAAATAATTTGGCGGCTGGAATGTTGGTTGTTAATAAAAATGGGATAAAAAAACCCGGCAACGAACCGGGTATTTTAGTATTGAACAGGTTACTGCCTGCTATATTTCTTTAGCTATTGTATCCCTGATTTCTTCAAATTCACCGGGGCTTAATTTTAGTTTATTTGAAAAATTTAAAACATCGGCTTCGTTTTGCATGGGGATAAGGTGAATATGGGCATGTGGAACTTCGAGTCCCAGCACCAGAACGCCAACTTTTTGGCAGGGAATGGCTTTTTTTAATCCCACGGCCACTTTTTTTGCAAACAGGTGCAGCCCTGTGTATAACCCATCCTCCAAATCGAAAAGGTAATCCACTTCTTTTTTGGGTATAACCAGCGTATGCCCTTTAGCTACCGGAGAAATATCAAGAAACGCGAGGAAGTTTTCGTCTTCAGCCACTTTGTAAGCTGGTATTTCACCGTTTACTATTTTGCTAAAAATACTTGCCATGATGTTATATTGAGATTTCTACAATTTCGAATGGAATGACCCCCGAGGGTACTTTTATTTCAACCACATCGCCCACCTTTTTGCCCATCAGCCCTTTGGCAATAGGTGTACTGGCCGATATTTTTCCTTGCTTCAGATCGGCCTCGCTTTCAGGAACGATGGTGTATTCCATGGTGGCGTTGTTTTTTTTGTTTCTGATTTTTACCTTGTTAAGTATCTGAACCTGTGAAGTATCCACCCTGGATTCATCCAGAATTCTTGCATTGGCAATTTTTGAACGCAGCGTAGCTATTTTTGCCTCAAGCATTCCCTGGGCATCTTTGGCGGCATCGTATTCGGCATTTTCCGAAATATCTCCTTTTTCAATGGCTTCGCCAATTTGTTTTGAAATGGCCGGACGCTCAACATTGAGTAAATGATCCAGCTCTTTTTTCAGTTTTATTAATCCTTTTTCTGTAAGGTATGTAACTTGTGACATTTTTATTTCCTCCTCGATTTCTTTTAGGTACCAAAAAAAACGAAAGAATTCCGGCTCACCGAAACTCTTCCTTGGGCAAAAATATATAATTTCCCCAATATTCTGTTATTTTTTATAAAAATATTAGAGATGAACTATTTAAGTTGTCTCAGGTATATTTGCGGTTCAAGATTTCGCTGTAAATAACTGCTTCTTTAAGTGGAAAGGCTTTCTTTTTTATTGACTTTTTCAGCCTGGTTTTCGTTTCAGTTTTGTTTTTATCTTTTTGTTGTACTGTTGGTTTTTCTTTATCGGTTTTGAACCTGTATTGTGGTGGCTGAGGGGCAGCCTCCCTGGCAGGAGGTTCTGTTGCAACATTGGCTTGCCGGTCCTGCTCCATGAAATTTTCATCATCTTCCAACAGGTCCCAAAAGTTATCGTCGCTTTCCGGAGGCGGGGCCACTTCTGTATCCGGAGCTTCCGGCTTTTTCTTCATTTGGCCGAATATCCCTGCAACGATAAAAATAAGGGTCAATATTAAAATGATAATGTCATCCATATTCTTTGTTCTTTTGCCGAAATAAATTATTTACTTTAAAAGTTTTAGTAAAAATAAGAAAAAATGAAGCAGGTGACAGGGAAATACATCAAGTATTTCATTTTTTTTCTTTTTTTGGCTTTTGGTTTCCCTTCGTGCGATAAGGTGCAGGAAACACCTATACCCCATGTTCCGGTTTCGTTTACAGTAAACCTGAACATTGTAAATGAGCTGAGTGTTTCCGGAAATTCTGTTTTTTTTGAAAATTATGGATATGGCGGTGTAATTGTGTATTGTGAGTATCCCGGGTCGTACTACGCTTTTGATGCTGCCTGTACCTACGAGGTTAGCCGCACGTGTATCGTGGAAAATGAAGGGATACTGGCAGAATGCCCGTGTTGTGGTTCGCAGTTTGTGCTGATGGGGGGAGCCGGTGTGCTGGAAGGGCCTGCCACCGTGCCATTAAAATATTACAGCGTATCCATGGTCGATAATTCCACCCTGCGAATTTATAACTAAAAAAACGGGGGCTGAATCAGGAACCCCGTTTTTACTGTGGTTGAAAAAAATTATCTGACGAACAGTAATTCGCGGTACTTTGGCAACGGCCAGAGTTCGTTGTCCACTATCAGTTCCA
>CAYRBS010000154.1:0-2050 GCA_964422335.1 uncultured Mariniphaga sp.
GGCAATTTTAGAGTTTTAAATTTCCCTGAAAAAATAACTCTTTTTCTCTTCCCGCACATCATACGTGTAAACTTCTGAACCAGGAAACCGGTCGAAAAACGAAAGCAACCCGATATCGCCCGCGCAAAAGAGGCTGTGGGCACTCATTACAAATATCCAGAAATAAAAAGCAGGTTCACCAATGGTAAAAATGATTCCAACTAATGTTATCACTTTCACCACTACCAACGGGGTGAGTGCCACCAGCGCAAACTGTTTTCGCCCGAGCACATGACGATCGGCTTCGGCGTAAAATATGAACTTTTTAAGGTATCCGCCCAGCCTCAAACGGGGCGCTCCGGTAAGTTTAAGCGCCAGGGCGTGCAGCAATTCATGAATAACAACCAGCAAGGTAAATGTAAAGCCCACTGCCCCAACCAAATAAAAAAAAGGTTGCAGATCACCGCGCGTTGCCAGCACAAGCGGACGGGTTGCAAAAAACAGCCCCACCAGGATCATAATAACCTGGTAAATCATAAAACCACGGATCAACCTGCTGTCGGTGGTTAGTTGTTCTATCACAAATTCCTTAATCTCCCGGTGTTCCAATTCACCCACCAGCTCGTAATGTTCGCTGTTTTGAAGTTCTTTTATGGTCGGATTCTCCATTTCTATTTATAAAGTATTATTCTGAACATATCTTTTATACTAATAAGCCGGATTAAAAAAGCAAACACCAGCGAACCGGAAATCATAAGCAGGTAGCCAAACACCCAGTTTTCCATACTTTTTGAAAAGCTTGCCAGTGCCACGGTACCCCCCACGAAAACAAAAAGCTGAAAAACATAAGTTATGCTAAAATTCAACCTGAAAATAAAAAGTGCCAGGATGAGCTGCGCACCGCCGGTAAAAAGCTGGGTAGAAAGACTGGCATAAGCCGAACCATAGGCCATAAGCCGTGGAATCAACACCAGGTTTAGCACCACATTCAGCACCATTCCGGCAAAAGCCATCAGGTTGAGTTGTTTCAAACTGCCATTGGCCGTGAGCAGTGTCCCGAAAATATAAGTGGTGGCAATTCCAATGAAGCCAAGCATCAGGATGCCCAGAATATCGGATGAAAAAGCAGTGTTCGATTTATACAGCACCGACATAATCTCCTGGTCGTAGTAAACACTTGAAACTGCTATAATAATGGCCGGAACAATCAGCAACGTATAAGCAAGTTTTACCATTTGCCCCAAGGGTTCGTTTTGTTTAATCATTTTTGAGAAAATGGGCAGCAGCAGCCCCGCAAAAAGCACCCCGAACATGGAAACGGCATCCAGCAACCTGAACGCCTGTGCATAAATCCCTGCCTGTTCCCGGCCAACTGAATCCGGCAACATACGTTCCAGCATCACCGAATCGATACGGTTATACAACGACATCAGTAAAATGAGCAACGCGTAAGGATACGATTTTCGCAGGAAAACAACGAAAAAGCGCCAATCGAAACGTACCACTATTTTCCCCGACTTATGCAGGACAACAACAAAAGTTATGATGGCTGTTAAAACATAAGCGACTGTCTGTGCATAAACAAACCACCGGATATTGAAATGCCCGCCCAACACATCGGTAAACAATAAGACACTACAAATCAAGATCATCAGTGTGCGATCGAGTACCGAAATGAGGCTGTCGGTGCGGAAAAGGTGCAACGCACTGATATTGGAACGCAGATAGAGGGTGAACGAAATGAGAAACTGGTTAAATACCAGAAAAAACAACAGATGAAGCTGAACTTTATCGTAACCAATAATACCCGCCACCACAAAGCTGAAAACCGCATAAACCAACGCAAGCAACAGCTTCAGCCCCACAATATTCGACAGGTGCTTGGGCAACAAAAAATTATGCCGGGCAATGTTGCGGTTATTGTAACTGGTAATGCCCACATCAAGCAGAATGTTCAGGATCATGGAAAAATTAAACAGGGCAAAGTACAATCCATAACTTTCATCGCCTACCAGGTTTTGCACCGTGCGGTCAATCCCGAAAATCCAAAAGGGTTTTACCAGGAGATTTA
>CAYRBS010000154.1:2150-3600 GCA_964422335.1 uncultured Mariniphaga sp.
CCCCGGATACTGAAAAAGTACAAAGCCGATTTGTTCCTCTCTCCCGATGGATACCTTTCCCTCCGGACCAATGTGCCGCAGCTCGCAGTTATTCACGACATTAACTTTGTGCACCGTCCCAAAGACCTGCCCTGGTTAAAAGCAAAATATTACAACCGGTTTTTCCCGAAATTCGCACAGAAAGCCCGGCGCATCGTCACCGTTTCACACTATTCGAAAAACGACATAATTCGTTCTTTTCATATCAATGCCGATAAAATTGATGTGGTTTACGATGGCGTTAATCCAGCATTTGTACCAACAGACCATGAAAGCAAAATTGCCACCCGTCAAAAATATACAGGCGGCGCCGGTTATTTCCTGTTTATAGGAGCTCTGCACCCCCGTAAAAATGTGGCAGGTCTTTTAAAAGCTTTTGATGCATTTAAAAAAGCCACCAACACAAATCTCAAGCTAATGGTGGTGGGCGGTGAAATGCACAAAACGGGCGAAATAGCTGATACCTGGGAAAAAATGCGTTTTAATAACGATGTGGTTTTCACCGGAAAAGTACCAACGCCGGAGTTACACCAAATCCTCGGCGCAGCCCTGGCACTTACATTTGTACCTTTTTTCGAAGGTTTTGGAATACCTGTTTTAGAAGCCATGAGCGCCGGAGTACCGGTTATCTGCTCCAATACCACATCATTACCCGAGGTGGGTGGAAGTGCCGTTTTGTATGCCGATCCTTACCAGCCGGAGCAAATTACAGACGCCATGATAAAAATAACCGATGACCCGTGGTTACGAAACGCGCTGATTGAAAAAGGATTTGAGCAAAAAAAGAATTTTAGTTGGGACGATACTGCCCGCCTGCTGTGGTTGAGCATTGAACAGGCAATGCAGTAAATGGATATGATGGAATGACAACAACAAAACTTTTACCCTACTACAAAAAAGATTTCGTTGAAGCCGGATGCGACGAAGCGGGACGGGGCTGCCTGGCAGGACCAGTGGTAGCCGCGGCTGTTATCCTGCCCCCCGGTTTTGAGAACGGGCTTCTGAACGATTCCAAAAAACTCTCGGAAAAACAGCGGAAGGAACTTCGCCCGATTATAGAAAAAGAAGCCCTGGCCTGGGCTGTGGAAATGGTGTCGAACGAAGAAATTGACAAAGTAAACATCCTGAATGCCTCCTTCCTTGCCATGAACCGCGCCATACAAAAACTAAAGGTTACCCCCGGCCATCTGCTCATCGACGGAAACCGGTTCCGCCCGCAAACGGAAATCCCCTTTACCTGCATGGTTAAAGGCGACGGCCGCTTCTACTCCATTGCTGCTGCCTCGGTAATTGCCAAAACCTACCGTGACGCGTTTATGGAAGAGATCCACTCCGGATTTCCCCAATACAACTGGAACAAAAACAAAGGGTACCCTACCAAAAAACACCGCGAGGCCATTGCAAAATACGG
>CAYRBS010000154.1:3700-6175 GCA_964422335.1 uncultured Mariniphaga sp.
CTAAACTCCCCCTGCATTCCGGTTCAATTGTTCTTCTTCCGAAAAATCGTTTCCGGAAGTATGCCCGGGCAACGGCAGGATACGTTCATGGATGGCATCCACAATCCACTCCGGTTGCGGGAAGAAGTAATTCTCCAGTTCATGGGCCGGGGTAATCCAGTTACGCGAACCCACTACCACCGGCGGGGCATCTAAGTAATCGAACGCCAGCTCGGTAATGTTTGAGGCCAAATCGCGCAGGAACGAACCGCGTCCTGTGGCATCACCTGAAATGACAACCCGCCCGGTTTTTTTGATCGATTCAATCACCAAATCGTAGTTAAACGGTACCAGCGAGCGGGCATCGATAACTTCTGCCGAGAGGTTGTATTTTTCTTCCAGAATTTTAGCAGCATCCAGTGCACGGTAAAGTGTGGCGCCAATGGTCAGGATGGTTACGTCGCTGCCCTCTTTTTTAATGTCGGGTTCACCCAACGGAATTTCATAGTACCCTTCCGGCACACCTTCTTTGTGGAACATTTCGCCGATGTCGTAAATCCGCTGACTTTCGAAGAAAATCACGGGGTCGGTTCCCTGGAGTGCGGCATTCATCAACCCTTTGGCATCGTAAGGTGTGGCAGGAAATACCACTTTCAGCCCGGGAATATGAGCGGGCAGGGCAGTCCAGTCCTGCGAGTGTTGTGCTCCGTATTTTGAACCCACGGAAACGCGCAGTACCACCGGCATTTTCAATACATTGCCACTCATGGCCTGCCATTTCGGGAGCTGGTTGAACACCTCGTCGCCGGCACGGCCCAGGAAATCGCAATACATAATTTCGGGAATTACACGTCCGCCACACATTGCATAGCCAATCGCCGTCCCCACAATGGCCCCTTCAGAAATGGGTGAGTTGAATAACCGGTGGTAAGGTAATGCCTCGGTTAGCCCGCGGTAAACCGCAAAAGCACCGCCCCAGTCGCGGTTTTCTTCGCCATAGGCAATCAATGTGGGATCTTTGTAAAATCGATCAACGACAGCTTCAAAAATCCCGTCGCGCAAGCCATACGTTTTTATTTTGGAATGCGGTTTTCCGTTTTTGTCGAACATAAACCGCTCTTTTTTTGCAATTTGTTTCACCCGCGGGTTTTCTTCCATCGGATGGTTCACCTCCGGTTCACGATCTTCCATCCGGTCTTCCGAGCCGTTGCTGAACATCATGTCACCAATCAGGTTTGGATTCTGTTCCATCTCCATGCGGGGCGAAACGTCATCGTCGATGGCCAGTTTCAGTGCCTGGGTTATCAACCCTTCTGTCTCCGATTTAATTTTATCCAGTTCAGCTTCAGTAGCAATCCCCGCTTTTACCAGTTCGTTGCCAAACCAAACAATGGAATCCTGGCTTTCCCAGGCTTCCACTTCTTCTTTTGTGCGGTAGGAAGAAGCATCGGAAGGCGAGTGCCCGCTGTAACGGTAGGTAAGAACATCGAGCAGTACGGGCCCCTTCTTTTCTTCCAGCACTTTCTTTTTCCGGCGGTACGCATCAATCAGGGCAAGCGGATTATAGCCATCCACCCGCTCGGCATGCATCTGGTCGGCATTTAAACCGGCACCAATACGTGCAGCAACGTCGTAGCCCATGGTTTCACCACAGGTTTGGCCACCCATGCCATACTGATTGTTTACAATATTGATGATCAGCGGCAGTCCGCCTTTCATGTCATCGTCCCACAATGTCCTGAACTGATCCATGGTAGCGAACGTAAGTCCTTCCCAAACAGGCCCGCACCCCAGGGATGCATCGCCAATATTGGCCACAACAATCCCTTTTTTGCGGTTAACCTTTTTGAAAAGAGCCGCCCCTACTGAGATATCGCCCGAGCCACCAACAATGGCATTATTGGGATATACACCAAACGGGGTAAAAAAGGCGTGCATGGAGCCCCCTACCCCTTTGTTGAAACCAGTTTCGCGGGCAAATATTTCGGCCAGTGTCCCGTAAACAAGAAATTTTACGGCCAGCTCTTTGGTGCTGCCTTTATGTCCGGCTTTTACCGGTGCAAGGGTTTTCCCGTCAAAATGGCTTTCCATAATTTTCTCCAGGGTTTTATCGTCGAGTTTGGCAATGGCCGACAATCCTTTGGCCAGGATTTCACCATGGCTGCGGTGCGACCCAAAAATAAAATCCTCTGCATCGAGCGTGTAAGCCATTCCAACTGCCGCAGCTTCCTGCCCAATGGAAAGGTGAGCAGGCCCCGGATGATTGTAAGGAATTTTATTGTACTCGCCCCGTGTTTTTATGAGGTTCAGCATGGTCTCAAATTCGCGGATTACGACCATGTCGTGATAAATTTTCACAAATTCTTCGTTGGAAAAGTTTTTCTTTTCGTCTTCAATGGTTTTGTTGTACTGGTTTACCGGAATGGGCTTGAATTTGATTTGGCCCGGCTTACGTACTTCTGATGGATTTATAAATTGATTCTTTGGCATTTTATT
>CAYRBS010000155.1:0-4555 GCA_964422335.1 uncultured Mariniphaga sp.
TTAAAAACAGGCATCTTGGTCATTTTTGTTCGTTGAAATTGTTTTCGTTTTTAATCGAAAAACGGAACCCAACTCCATGAAGGTTAATAATTTGAATGTTGGGATCGGCTTTAAAATATTTACGTAACCGTGAAATAAACACATCGAGGCTGCGGCCTAAAAAATAATCGTTTGAACCCCATACTTTTTCCAGTATTTCATTCCTGTTCAGCACTTTATTTATGTTTGCAGCAAAAAGTTTAATCAGTTCAGTCTCTTTCAGGGTAAGTTTGCGGGTGTTGCCGTCTATTGAAAGGGAGAGCTCATCGGGGAGGAAAATGAACCGTCCGATTTTTTTCGATTTAGGCTGATCCTCGCCATTCCCGCCAGCATGGTTACTTCTTTTCAGGAAAACCTTGATTTTCAGCAGCAGCTCTTCCATGCTGAAAGGTTTGGGAATGTAATCGTCGCCGCCAATGGTCAGCCCGGTAATTTTATCTTCTGTCATGGAGCGGGCGGTAAGAAAAATAATCGGCACATCGTCATTAACGTCCCGTATGGTTTTGGCTACTTTAAAGCCATCTACCTTTGGCAGCATTACATCGAGGATAATCAACTGGTAATTGTTTTGGCTGAAAAGCTGGAGTGCCTTTTCGCCATTATCGGCCACATCCACCGCATAATTGTTTTGTTCGAGGTTGTCCTTCACAATGAAACGGAGCGCTTCGTCGTCTTCAACCAGTAAAAGTTTAATTTTTTCGTTCATTTTTTTAAAGGAATTATGAGTGTAAATATACTGCCTCCATCCGGATTATCGTCCACTGTAATTTTCCAGCCATGTGCTTTTGTTATTTTCCATACGTAATCTAATCCAAGCCCAAACCCTTTTACGTTGTGAACATTCCCCGTTGGTACCCGGTAGAATTTTTTAAATATTTTTTTCCGGTGTTTTTTGGGAATGCCAATTCCGTTGTCACGAAAACGTATGAGCTGTTTGTTTTTTAGTCTTGAAAACGCTACAACAATTACAGGTTCTTTTTCGCAATACTTTACGCCGTTTTCGAGGATGTTCAGCACAAGGTTTGAGAAATGGAATTTATCACCGGTGATTGTTTCCTGGCAATCGTTCATATCCAGCTCTATCGTGGCTTTTTCCCCAAAATCAGTTTGGTTGAAGTAATCGATGGTTTCTTTGAAAAATGCAGGGAGGTTAATTTTTTCCCGGTTCAGGTGAATTTTATTTTTTTCGAGGGAAGCCAGGTTCAGCACTTTTTCTACATTTTTTGATAACCGGTTGTTTTGTTCTTCAATAATCCGGGTGTACTCGAAAAGCCTTTCCGGGGTTTTTAAAATTTCCCGTTCGTTTATCACCCTGGCCGAAAGTGCAATGGATGAAATAGGGGTTTTTAATTCGTGGGTGAGGTTGTTGATGAAATTTTTCTGAATTTCGGAAAGTTGTCGCTGGCGGATAATTACCGAAAGCGTGTATCCAAAGAAAAAAATCACAACCAGGAGCAGGCCGGTGAGAAGATACCAAACCGAAAGGCGCGAATGGAAATAGGATGACCGGTTCAGGAAATGTACTGCAAAATGGTTATTCTCCCGGCTGCTTTCAGGAAAATTGTAGGTGGATGGTGCTTCCCCTTCCCCTGTTTTTATGGTTATTCCCTCCTCAAACTGCCGGGTGAATGGGTTGTAAACTGCAAATTCAAAATCAGTAAAAACATCATGCTTTTTGAGCTCTTTTATAAGATGGTTTTTGAGCAATTCATTGTCAATTTCTGCATCTACATTTACAATGTAGTAATCGCCCGAAATCATTTCAACCGGCGGGATACTGTCGAAATTCGACGGATTGCCGTTGGCCACTAAAATCTGCCAGGCCACTTCTCTCAGGGCCACTGTTACGCTTTCCCTGAACTGTTTTTCCGAATAATTAAATGAGCTTCTGAGAAAAAAAAACTGAATAGATAAAACACCCGCAATGGAAATTGTTGCAAGTAAAATAATATATGTTAAAGTTTTTCCTTTCATTTCTGATAATGAAAAAAGTAAAAACCAATGTTAACACTATGTTAACAAAAAATTAGGTATGGTTAACACCAAAACCTGAAAACCATGCATACATTTGTTAGAACAAATTAAGCAATAAAATCAAACATTTAAAACGAATTCGAAATGAAACAGTTTTTACGGCTATTTTCGGTTATTCTTTTTGCCGGGCTGGCTTCAGTTGCGGTGGCTCAAAAGCCACAAATTGTATTTGAGAATCTCGAACATGATTTTGGTTCCTTTAAAGAATCGGATGGAGTGCAAACCACCACTTTCAAATTTACCAATAAAGGGGAAGTTCCGCTTGTATTGAACAATGTGCGGGCTTCTTGCGGGTGTACCACTCCAAAATGGACCCGTGAGCCGGTTGAGCCGGATGGTACAGGTGAAATCCAGGTGAGCTATAATCCAAAGAACAGGCCGGGTTCATTCAACAAAACGGCGATGGTAAGTTCCAATGCCGAAAACGGTACAACTGTGCTGAGAATTAAAGGCAGTGTGGAAGAACGTGAAAAAACGCTTTCTGAACTTTATCCACGTAAAATTGGCTCCCTTCGGGTGAAAACCAATCATGTTTCTTTTTCGCGTATGAAAGAAAATGACGTGGAGACCAAAGATATTGAATTGGTAAACGATACCGGCGAACCTGTGGAGGTGGGTTTCCGCAAGGTGCCCGATCACCTGAGTGTAAAAGTTGAGCCGGAAGTTATCCAGCCAAACAGCAAAGGAAAACTTATTGTTACCTACAATGCAAAAGAAGCAAATACTTTCGGCTTTTCATCCCACCGGATTTATTTATCGCTCGATGGCAGCAACGATTACCGTGCTTCGGTGGGAGTGAGTGCAACCATTGAGGAAGATTTTTCGAATTTGTCTGAAGAAGAACTTGCCCGTGCCCCTGTTGCCAACTTTTCCGAAAAATCGTACGATTTTGGAGAAATGAGACAAGGCGATAAAAAAGATCATACTTTTCAGCTTACGAACGACGGTAAATCAGAATTGATTATCCGGAACGTACGTTCATCTTGTGGCTGCACCGCAGTGGCGCCATCGAAAAAGGTGATTGCCCCCGGCGAGTCGGCACCTATTAAGGTTACCTTCGATTCGCGCGGAAAACGCGGGCGCCAGAGCAAATCGGTTACCGTAATTACCAACGATCCGAAAACACCCACCAATATGCTGCGCGTATCCTGCAACATCACTACTGACAGTTAGAAAGCATAATGAATAATGACACAATAGTTTCGTGTCGCAGGCTCCGGCTTGCGGCACTTTTTTTTGTCCCGAACAAAATTATTATGGTATTTTTGTGAAAACACTTCGAAATGTCAGATAAAAATAAACATATAGAAAACAATCCTGAATACAAAGGACTGGCGGTGAATGAAGGCGTGGAAAACCCCGGATCGGTAACCGATCATTCCATCCGGCAGTTTGTAAAGAAAAAACGAAAAATATTACCGGTGGATGAATACGTAACAGGCATCTTGTCGGGAAATATTACCCTGCTCAGCAAAGCCGTTACAATGGTTGAAAGTTCAAAACACGAGCACCAGCAAATTGCGCAGGAAATCATTACCAGGTGCCTTCCGCACAGCGGAAAGTCCATACGTATTGGTATTACCGGCGTGCCGGGTGTGGGGAAAAGTACTTTTATCGAAGCGCTGGGAAGTTTCATTACGCGGAGGGGCGGGAAACTGGCCGTGCTGGCCATCGATCCCAGCAGCGAACGTTCCAGGGGCAGCATATTGGGCGATAAAACCCGGATGGAGGAGCTTTCGGGCGATAAGAATGCGTACATCAGGCCCAGTCCGTCGGCAGGATCGCTGGGAGGCGTGGCCCGCAAAACACGCGAAACCATCGTTTTATGCGAAGCGGCCGGGTTCGACCATATTTTTATTGAAACCGTGGGGGTGGGACAAAGCGAAACCGCAGTGCATTCCATGTCCGACTTTTTCCTGCTGCTTATGCTTGCCGGCGCCGGCGACGAACTGCAGGGCATTAAACGCGGCATTATGGAAATGGCCGACCTGATTGCCATTAACAAAGCCGATGGCAACAATCAGGAAAAAGCGCAAATGGCAAAACGGCAGTATCAGAATGCGTTGCACCTGTTCCCCAAAAAAGATTCGGGCTGGGACCCGCAGGTGCTTACCTGCTCTGCCCTCGCTAAAACGGGTGTTACTGAAATATGGGACAAAATTGAAACCTTTAAAAAACAGACCGTTGAAAACGGTTATTTTGCACAAAAACGAAATGCCCAATCGGCTTTCTGGATGCATGAAACCATACAGGAGCAGATGAAACAGGCGTTTTATCAGCATCCGGGAATGAAAGAAAAAATCAGGAACTTTGAACAGAAGGTACTGAATAATGAAATGAGTTCATTTGTAGCTGCCGGGAAATTATTGGATATGTTTTCAGGGATGAAATAAAATGTTTGCTAAATTTGGGAAATGGATTTAAAGCTGAATAATATTGACAAAATTGATTCCATTTGCGCAGCTCATCATGTGGAACAGCT
>CAYRBS010000155.1:4655-6099 GCA_964422335.1 uncultured Mariniphaga sp.
AAGGACCTGTTGTATTAGGATAAAATCAACTTTAAAAATAATAATATGGATTATGATGTATTAATTATAGGGAGTGGCCCGGGGGGGTATGTAACTGCTATCAGGGCAACCCAGTTGGGATTGAAAGTAGCTGTGGTTGAAAAGGAAAACCTGGGTGGAATTTGCCTGAACTGGGGATGTATCCCAACCAAATCGTTACTGAAAAGCGCACAGGCACTGGAGTATGCCCAACATGCCGCCGACTATGGTGTGGCCATCGACGGGGAGGTAAAAGCCGACTATTCGGCCATGATTAAACGCAGCCGGGGGGTAGCCGATGGTATGAGCAAGGGGATTCAGTTTCTGTTCAAAAAAAACAAGGTAGAATCGATTTTCGGAACGGGTAAACTGGCCGGTAAAAATACCGTGGAAGTAACCGACGACAAAGGCAAAAAAAAGAAATACACTGCCAAACATATCATCCTGGCTACGGGGGCCCGCTCACGCGAATTGCCCAACCTGAAAATGGATGGCAAAAAAATTATTGGATACCGTCAGGGGATGAACCTTAAAAAACAACCTGAAAGCATGGTGGTAGTAGGTTCGGGCGCCATTGGCAGCGAGTTTGCTTATTTTTATCATTCCATCGGGACAAAAGTTACCCTGGTTGAATTTATGCCAACCCTGGTTCCCAATGAGGATGTGGACGTGGCCAAACAACTGGAACGGTCATTCAAAAAATCCAAAATGAAAGTAATGACCAGTTCTACGGTTGAAAAAGTGGATACATCGGGCGATAAATGCAAAGTAACCATTAAAACCAAAAAAGGCGAAGAAACCGTAGAAGCCGATATTGTGCTTTCTGCAGTGGGAATTACCCCCAATACAGAAGAAATAGGGCTCGAAGAAATGGGCGTGGAAACCGATAAAGGCCGCGTAAAAGTGGATGAGTTTTACCGTACCAATGTGGAGGGCGTTTATGCAATTGGCGATATACTGGAAGGTCCTGCACTGGCTCATGTTGCTTCAGCTGAAGGAATCGTTTGCATTGAGAAAATTGCCGGGCAGAACCCCGATCCAATTGATTACAATAATATTCCCGGATGTACTTATACCAATCCGGAAGTTTCCTCGGTAGGCCTTACCGAAGCCCAGGCGAAAGAAGCCGGCTACGAGTTGAAAGTGGGAAAATTCCCCTATTCGGCCAGTGGAAAAGCCAGCGCTGCCGGGCAAAAAGAAGGTTTCGTGAAATTAATTTTCGATGCCAAATATGGCGAATTACTGGGGGCACACATGATTGGCGGCAATGTTACCGAAATGATTGCCGAGCTGGTGGTGGCCAAAAAACTGGAGATTACGGGCCACGAGTTGCTTAAATCAATCCATCCGCACCCCACCATGAGCGAAGCTGTAATGGAAGCAGCTGCCGCAGCGTATGGAGAGGTGATTCATATTTAAGTCATTT
>CAYRBS010000156.1:0-2837 GCA_964422335.1 uncultured Mariniphaga sp.
GAATAGTCAATCCACGCCACCGGTTTCATGGCGGTGAAAAATTCGCCCAAAACAAATTTATCTTTTGGAATATACCAGCAGTTCATGGTGGCGCTCCACCGGGCATTGGTTTTTGCTTTGAGTATATCGATCAGTTTCCGGTCATACTCAAATTCAACCTTTATAACCTGCTGTTCGCGATGGTTTCCGTTGCTTAACGTTACGTTGGGTTTTATGGTCAATTAAACAGTGATTTGGTTTTCAGGAAATAAAGGTAGAAAAAATTTTAAAAAGGGATTAAGTTGAGGGTACCATTTGTTTATAACTTCTGGAAAAATGAAAAAGAAACAGGAAGCTGCTTAATGGCAACCGCAACCTGAATCGCACCCGGCGGCGTTGTTTTTTTTCTTTTTCAGAAAGAATTTTTTGATGAGATACACCACCGCAGCCAGCACAATAAGATAGACTAATATGTTTTGCATTTCCCACATTCTGTTATTCTTTTACAATCGTTTGCTAAAAATTACGCAATGAGCTGATAGGCTGCCAGCGCTATAACATAAGCAACACCACTCATGAGAAAAAGTTGAATTACGGGCCATTTCCAACTGTTGGTTTCACGCTTCACCACCGCCAGCGTGCTCATGCACTGCATGGCAAATGCATAAAACAACAATAAAGAAATGCCCGTGGGTAAATTAAATGTTTTTTCGCCGGTTGACTCATTTATTTCACCGGACAGACGGTTTTTAATCGTTTCTTTCTCATCGTTTCCCACACTGTAAATAGTGGCCAGCGAGCCCACAAATACTTCGCGGGCGGCAAATGAAGTTACCAGGGCAATGCCAATTTTCCAGTCGTACCCGAGCGGGTGAATAACCGGTTCTATCGCATGCCCGATTATCCCAATGTAGGAATGCCGTAATTTATGGGATTCAATCGCCACATTTAACTCATCTTCGTTTAATTGCCCGCTTTCGGGTTGCGATTGTACAATCTCTTCGGCATTTTGAAACTGGGAAGAAGGTCCGTGCGACGCCAGGAACCAAAGAATAATGGAGATAGCCAAAATTATTTTCCCGGCGTTCACAACAAAATCCCGGGTTTTTTCAACCACTGTAAGCCCCACATTTTTTACCAGCGGGAGCTTGTACCCGGGCATTTCGGCAATAAAAAACGAGCGGCTTTTTATTTTCAGTATTTTATTCAGAACATAGGCCGAAAAAACCGCCATCGCAAACCCGAGCAGGTATAACGACATCAGGGTAAGTCCCTGCAGGTTTAACCCCCAAAAAGTTTGATCGGGAATAACCAGCGCAATAATTATTAAATACACAGGCAAACGGGCCGAACAGGTAATAAACGGGGTTACCAGAATGGTAATCAGCCGTTCTTTCCAGTTTTCAATGTTGCGGGTGGCCATAATGGCCGGAATGGCGCAGGCAGTTCCGGAAATAAGCGGCACAACACTTTTCCCGTTTAACCCGAAACGGCGCATAAAGCGGTCCATAATAAACACCACACGGCTCATATAACCGCTCTCTTCCAAAAGGGAAATAAACAGAAAAAGAAACGCAATTTGCGGTATAAAAATTACAATTCCCCCGATTCCGGGAATAATCCCTTCGGAAATTAAACCGGAAAAAGCCCCCGGTGGCAAGGTATTTCTGGCCCATTCGGCCATGGAAGCGAACAGGCTGTCGATAAGATCCATGGGATAGCTGCTCCAGGTGTAAATAGACTGAAAAACCACCAACATAATCAGGAAGAAAACAACGTATCCCAGAATCCGGTGTGTCAGAAGTCGGTCAGCTATGCTGCGGAGATCCCTGGCAGCAGTAATATCTTTTTTATGGCCGTCCTTCAGCAATTTATTAATAAACAGGTAGCGCAAAATGGTTTCTTTCTGCTGCATCCGTTTCAGCTCCGTTTCAGATCGCTCAGGAAATCCATCGGCATTACGGACCTGTTTAATACGGGGATTCTTATAGTCAAGGTCTTGCGTAATATTTATCCAAAGTTTATATAAATCTTCGCCGGGAAAAGCCTTTTGCAGGTGTTCGAAATAGCCGGGGTCGATGTCGGCAACCCGAATGCAAGGCTGGGTTGGCAGTTTTTGATATTCAAGAATGAGTTGTTTGAGGTATTCAATACCGGTGCCTTTGCGGGAACTGACCAATGCAATTTTTGTGTTCAGTCTCTTTTCCAGCAAATCAATATCCAGTGAAATGCCTTTGCGTTCCATAACATCGGCCATGTTTATGACCAGGATGGCGGGAATTTTAAGGTCTTTTATTTGGGTAAAAAGCAATAAGTTACGCTTTAAACTTTCCACATCGGCAATCACCACCGCCACATCGGGAGCATTATCGGCATTTTTATCGACTAAAAGTTCAACCACTACCTGCTCGTCGGCAGAAGTGACATTCAGGCTGTAAGTCCCGGGCAAGTCAGTAATTCGGGCTTTTACATTGCCGGGCAATTTACAAATCCCTTCTTTTTTTTCTACCGTAATACCCGGGTAGTTTCCTACTTTCTGGTTTAAACCGGTAAGCTGGTTGAATACAGATGTTTTTCCCGTATTTGGATTTCCAATAAGTGCAACATTGAGCTGTTCCCCCATAGTTTTATCCCACTTTTGCAATTTCTATTAATGCGGCCGTTTCCGTACGGATAGCGAAATAACTGCCGCTGATATTTAAATACATCAAATCGTTAAATGGAGAAAGCTGAATCAGTTGTACTTCGCTGCCGGGAAGGCATCCCAATTCCTGTAATTTAACCGGTACAACATCGGTCGAATAATTTTCGATGATCCCCTTCTCCCCGCGTTTTAGTTGTGCTATCGTTTCTTTCAT
>CAYRBS010000156.1:2937-6018 GCA_964422335.1 uncultured Mariniphaga sp.
TTTCATTATTTTATAAACATCAAGTTACATTTAAAGTTCTCCGCTTTATTCCTTTCGGAATGCAGGAATGAACAAGGGAGCAATTATACAGTGAATGCCATAACAAAACAATCCCCAGAAATAGGGATTTTAAGGTCTTTTTACTACTGAAAATAAAAATGGGGCCGAAAAACAAAATTTTAGCCTGTTTTCGAAAACCGTTCCGTAATTCATTCGTTAACCTTTTCAGACAATAAATTTTATACAATACAAATACATTATGAAGACGCAAAATATAGGTTTCCCGCGCATTGGAGCCAATCGTGAACTTAAAAAGGCCTGCGAAGCCTACTGGAAAGGAAATATTTCTGTCCGGGAGCTTGAACAGGCAGGGAAAACAGAACGGCAAAAAAACCGGACTTTCCAAAAAGAAGCCGGAATCGACCTGATTCCTTCCAATGATTTCTCCTATTACGACCAGGTGGCCGACATGGCTTTTATGCTCGGGGTAATTCCGGAACGGTTTAAACCACTTAAAAAGGAATTGAACCCGGTTGATTTATATTTTGCCTTGTGCCGCGGTTATCAGCAAAATGGCTACGATGTAACTCCGCTGGAAATGACAAAGTGGTTCGACACCAATTACCATTACCTGGTTCCGGAGTTTGAAAAAGATCAGCAATTTGAGCTTTCAGGAACAAAAGTTACCGATGAATTTGCGGAAGCGCTGGAAGCAGGTATCAAAACCAAACCGGTGCTTATCGGCCCGGTTTCGTTCCTGAAATTGGGTAAACCAAAACAAAAGGAATTCAATCCACTGGAACTGATCCCCAACTTACTTCCTGTTTATATTGACCTGATTGGTAAACTTGAAAAAGCAGGGGTTGAGTACATCCAGATTGACGAACCATACCTGGTAACAGACCTGGACGATTATGAACGGCGGGTGTACCGTGATACTCTGAACGAAATTTTTGACTCATTTCCGGGAATCCGGTTTGTGCTGGCCACCTATTTTGAAAGTGTGGAAGCGCAATTGGACTGGATTGTAAAATTACCACTTGAAATTTTGCACCTCGACCTGGTGCGGGCGCCGGAGCAGTTGGAACCGTTTCTTGACAAAATCCCTGAAACCCTGACCCTCTCGCTTGGGATTGTTGACGGACGGAATATCTGGAAAAACGACCTGGAGAAATCGCTTTCCCTAATCCGGAAAGCAGTTGACAGGCTGGGCAGCGACCGCATTATCCTGGCGCCTTCGTGCTCGTTGCTTCACGTGCCCTATGATATTGAAAATGAACACAATGAAGAAGGACTCCCGGCTGAAGTAAAAAACCGAATGGCGTTTGCCAAACAAAAAATCGGGGAGTTGATTACGTTAAAAGATTTGGCAGGCCCGTCTCCTTCCACTACTGCGCTGAAAAAACTTCAGGATGAAAAAGAAAGATTGAAAACGTGGCAAAAACTCGATTTTGTAAATAACCCGAATGTGCAGGGAGAGGTGGCATCAATTGTTCAAAAATGGGATTCCGTGAACAGGGATTCGCCCTTTTCCGAAAGGATAAAGTTGCAACAGGAAAAATTACAGTTGCCACTTTTTCCCACAACGATGATTGGTTCTTTGCCCCAAACAAGCGAGGTGCGAAAAATGCGCCGGCAGTTTATCAAGGGAGAAATTCAGGCCGGTGAATACGAAAAATTTATTGGTGAATCCATCGAAAAGGCCATTCGCTGGCAGGAGGAAACAGGCCTGGACGTTCTGGTGCATGGTGAATTTGAGCGTAACGATATGGTGGAATATTTTGGACAGAAACTCAATGGTTTTGCGTTTACCCAAAACGGGTGGGTACAGAGCTATGGTTCGCGGGGTGTAAAACCGCCTGTAATCTATGGCGATGTATCGCGAAAAGGACCCATGACAGTTGATATTTCGTCGTATGCCCAGTCACTGACCGACAAACCGGTAAAAGGAATGCTCACCGGGCCGGTTACCATTTTGCAATGGTCGTTTGTTCGTGACGACCAGCCGCGAAATACCACAGCCACACAAATTGCACTGGCTATTCGCGAAGAGGTGCTCGACCTTGAGAAGGATGGGATTTCTGTTATACAAATAGATGAACCTGCCTTGCGCGAAGGGCTTCCAATCCGCCAAAGCAAACAGGCTGGGTACCTGAAATGGGCAGTGAATTGCTTTAAGCTGGGTTACTGGGGAGTAAACGACGATACCCAGATTCACACCCACATGTGTTATTCCGAATTTAACGATATTATGGATTCCATAATCGATTTGGATGCCGATGTAATCAGTATTGAAACATCGCGTTCGCAGATGGAATTACTCGACGTTTTTTCCCGGAAAAATTACCCCAATCAAATCGGGCCGGGTATTTACGACATCCATTCGCCCCGCATTCCGGGCGTAGATGAAATGAGTGATTTGATTTCTGCTGCTTCCCGCTATATTAAACCTGAAAACCTTTGGGTGAATCCGGATTGCGGACTCAAAACCAGGGGTTGGGAAGAAACCCGCAAGGCCATTGCAAATATGGTTGAAGCAGCAAAAAAATTGCGGGAAACGGTGGGGGTTGTTTAAGCAAATATTTTCTGGTACAGCAGTTCATCTTTCCATCCGGTTGCGGTTTTCAGCCAGCTTTTTTTAATGCCCGCCTGCACATAACCCGCTTTTTCAAACAGCCGGATGCTTGGAGTATTGTCGGCAGCAATGTTGGCATAAAGTTGTTTCAACCCCAACGAGTTAAACGTGTAATCAGCCAGTGCTTCCAGCGCATCGGTAGCATAGCCCCGGCCACGGTCTTCATTGTTATGAATTAGAATGCCTACTCCTGCCCGCTGGTGGTACGGCTCAAAATCGAATAAATCAACCGCGCCAACAGGGAGTTTCTCCCAGTTTTCAATAATGAGCCGCAATTGTTTGGTTTCATAAATATCTTTTACCGAATTTTTAATGTATTCCGACAAAATGTACTTTGAAAAAGGAGTATGGGTATTGCTCAGTTCCCAAATTTCCATGTTGTTTTCCCAACGGTAGAGCAAACCTATGTCTTCGGGCTCCAAAGGCCGAAGAACTATTTTTCCGTG
>CAYRBS010000157.1:0-5989 GCA_964422335.1 uncultured Mariniphaga sp.
TTTCATTTACAGATAATTATGAGTGAAGAAAGTTTAAAGCAGGAGGTATATTCAAAAAATGTCGTGGAATTTGTTACGGTGGCCAACGAGTTTTGCGGGCTGATTGAGAAAGTCCATCATCTTCCGGTGGCTCAAAACCTGCAGAGCCTGCAGAAGGTTTTACCGCTGCTTTACCTGAAGGCCACCCTGCTCCCCGAAACAGAAAAAATACTGGACGATGAATTGGAAAAATATGTTTCCGAACTGGATTATAATGTGTGGCAGCAGCGCTGGCTCGAAGCACTGGGTGAATACGACAGTTATTATGAAGTTTTTGACCCGAATATACAGTTTGGGGAAGAAACAGTAACGGCCAGTATTTCTGAAAGTTTACTGGATATTTACCAGGATTTAAAAGATTTTTTAACTGCATACAGCCTGGGAGACGAGGCCATTATGAACGATGCACTTTACGACTGCGTTTATCATTTTGAAGATTCCTGGGGGCAGCGTTTGGTAAATGTGTTGCGGGCCGTGCATAAATTAATAACCGATGGGGTTGAGTTTCCTGCCGATGGTGGAGGAGGTAAGGATAAAGATATAAAACCAGGAACTGGCAGCCCTGAATGGCTTGATAAATTTTGGGGTACTCATTCCGATGAAGATTGACAACATGTTTAAAGAAAGCATAACAAAAGAAGAATTGACCGGACTGCCATTACGATGGTTCGAAGGGGAAATTGTAGTGGTTGAAAGCCCCAAACAGGTAAAGGAGGTGGCCAAGATACTTGCTTCCCAGCCGGTTATCGGGTTCGATACTGAAACCCGTCCTTCGTTTAAAAAAGGGAAAATAAACAAAGTTGCGCTCCTGCAGCTTTCCACCCCGGCGCAGGCATTTTTGTTCCGTCTGAACCGGTTGGGATTACCGGATGAAATACGGGAAATCCTTTCAGATTCAGGCATTTTAAAACCCGGCGTGGCAATCCGCGATGATATTAAAGCCCTTCAGGGAATTAAACCCTTTACCCCCCGGGGATTTATTGAATTGCAGGATTTTGCACAGGAAATGGGAATTCAGAATTTCAGCCTGAAAAAACTGGTTGCTATTGTTCTGGGGTTCCGTATTTCAAAATCACAACAGCTTTCAAACTGGGAAGCGCCGGTGCTCACCGAATCGCAGCAGCTTTACGCCGCCACTGACGCCTGGACAGCCCTCGAAATTTATCAAAACTTTTCAAATAACTGATGCATGCGGAGATTCGTTAAGAACAGTCCGCAAGAAAAACCCGGGTGTTTACGGGTTGATAACTGCCAATTCATGATAAAATGGCTGGAACATTATACATTTTTTATATTTGTGAAAAATTGAGATGAATGATTGCGAACGAACGAAAAGAAGGAGAAACTGCGGCACAGCGCCTTAACAGCGACTTACAGGGGAAATCAATCGTTGAAAAACTGAAATTCCTTGTTGAAACATACAAGGGGGAAGTTATATTTACCACCAGTTTTGGGTACGAAGACCAGGTGATTACCGATATGATTTTCAGGAACGATCTGCCGGTTCAGGTTGTAACCCTCGATACAGGGCGGATGTTTGAAGAAACCTACAAAGTTTTCCGCAGTACGGTCGAAAAATACAAGAAGCCCATTAAAGCCTATTTTCCACCTGCTGATAAAGTGGAAAAACTGTTGAACGAAAAAGGGCCATTCAGTTTTTACGAATCGGTTGAAAACCGGAAAGAGTGCTGCTACATCCGCAAAGTAATTCCGTTGAAACGCGCATTGAAAGGGCACAAAATCTGGATTACGGGCCTGCGTGCTTCGCAATCGGCCAACCGGAGCGACCTTCATGAATTTGAGTGGGATGAAGGCAACCGGATTTTAAAATTTAACCCACTGCTGGAATGGGATTTAGACCAGGTAAAACAATACGTTAAAGAAAATAACGTCCCCTACAACGTTTTGCACGACAAAGGATTTGTCAGCATTGGCTGCGAGCCATGCACCCGTGCCATCAAACCTGGTGAGAGTTTCCGTGCCGGACGGTGGTGGTGGGAGCAAAACACAGGCAAAGAGTGCGGTCTTCATATTTCAGAATAAAATAAATTTCCGTTTTTTCATTTCTACTGATATCCAAAAAAATCTAAACGCATATGGATAAAAATTCCGGAGAATCCCAACAGAAAGTAAAGCCTTCGAAGAGCAGCGGCGTATTAAGATGGATTGAGTTGCTTGGAAATAAACTGCCACATCCGTTCTGGTTGTTTGTATGGATTACAGGTTTAATAATTGTATTTAGTGCCATTGCAGCGTTTACCGGAATCAGTGCCGTTGATCCGGGAACGGGGGAAGTGGTGGTGCCCCAAAACCTTATTTCGGGTTGGGGGTTGCGCCGGTTTCTGGAAGAGATGGTAACCAACTTTGCCCATTTTGCCCCTTTCGGGTTGGTTTTGGTGATGTTAATGGGGGTGTCGGTGGCCGAACGGAGCGGTTTGCTCACCATTATTTTACGCACCATGGCATTTGCTGTTCCGCGGAAAATTGTGTTACCGGTTATTTTTATTATTGGAGCCTGTGGAAACATTGGTTCCGATGCCGGGGTAGTGATTGTACCACCGATTGCCGCGTTGATTTTTGCGCAGATGGGACTGCATCCCATCGCCGGTCTTATTGCCGGATATGCCGGAGCAACCGCCGGATTTACGGCTAATTTTTTTATTGCCGGCACCGATGTTCTTTTGGCCGGTATCAGCACCGAGGTGGTCCAGCAAATTGACAGTACAATAGAAGTCAGCGCCACTGCCAACTGGTATTTTATGATAGTTTCCACCCTGCTGCTGGGTGTGGGCGGGGCGTTTGTGGTGTCGCGCTATACCATTCCGCGTTGCAGTAGTTTTGCCGTTGGCGATGGATCGGTGAAAGCTTACGACGAAGCACCCAAACTTACGGCAACCGAGAAAAAAGCACTGCGATATGCCGGATTGGTTACCCTGCTTTACATTGGAATCATTCTCGCCCTGCTGATTCCTGCCAACGCGCCGTTGCGCAACCAGGAAACGGGCGGCGTGGTACCCTCACCGTTTCTGCGTGGACTGGTGCCCATCCTCTTTTTCTTTTTTGCAATTCCGGGGTATGTGTATGGTAAAATTACCGGGAGTATTAAAAAGCCCGACGACCTGCTGAAGTTTATGGAACTGGGGATGAAAGACCTTTCGGGATACATTGTATTGATGCTGGTAGTTGCCCAGTTTATCAACCTGTTTAGCTGGAGCCGGCTGGATACGATTCTGGCTATCAACGGGGCGGAATTTTTGCAGTCAACCGGTTTAACCGGCCCGCTTATGTTCACCCTTTATATGATCCTGGTGGCATTCCTGAATATTTTTATTGGCAGTGGTTCGGCAAAATGGGCAATTTTTGCCCCCATTTTTATTCCAATGCTCGCGCAGTTGGGATACAGTGCGGCATTTATTCAGCTAATGTACCGGGTGGGCGATTCCATAACCAACGCCATCAGTCCGCTGTATGTTTATTTCCCGTTGCTTATAGGCTGGGTAAGAAAGTACGATAAAAACATTGGTATTGGCACCATCCTGTCGTTGCTTATCCCTTATGCTGTGGTACTTTTCATCATGTGGGTTGTATTGCTTTTCATCTGGTTCTGGCTGGACCTGCCCATTGGAGTAGGCGAAGGAATTTTTATGTAACCGGAAAATGAGGTCAGCGAATATTCTGAATAAGAACAAACGGAATAAATCAGCGATCCGGTTAATTGTGGATGTCACGCCTACCTGGAAAATTCCAGCTTTCCGCCTTTCTGTAAATTTTCATGGGTAATTACCGGTTCTGTTTCTTTTCCGTTCATTTTTACGGATGAAAATGTGTTGTATTGATTGCCGGGAGTGGCTTCCAGTATAAATTTTTTCCCGGGGTAATATTTTTTATCCAGGTTCAGGGTTATTTTTTCAAAGGCAGGCGAAGAAAGCTGGTATTCGTTACTGCCGGGGCAAACCGGGTAAAAACCCGTTGCACCAAATACATACCAGGCCGACATTTGCCCGGAATCATCGTTGCCCGACAAACCTCCGGGGCCGGTGCTGTATTCAGTTTCCAGCAGGTGTTTTACTGTTTCTTGCGTTTTCTGCCAGTCACCTGCATAATTGAACAGGTAGGGAATCTGGTGGCTGGGTTCGTTTCCGTGCCAGTACTCTTTGTTATCGATAAGTGCGTTCAGTTCCCGGGCAAACGCTTCTTTGCCCCCCATTAATTCCATTAACCCTTCCACGTCGTGCGGAACAAACCAGGTATAATGTTTGGGTGTTCCTTCGGTAATGTAAAACATTTCGTCGTTGGCATCAAATTCATCGGTAAAAGTCCCATCGCCATAGCGGCCACACATCCAGCCTTTTTCCGGATCGAACACGTTGGAATAGTTAAGCGAACGCGCCATCAGCTCGTTGTAATCACCGGTTTTTTCCAGTTTTTGTGCCACCTGCGCCACTGCCCAGTCGTTGTAGGCATATTCCAGTGTTCGCGAAACCTGTTCCTGGCGGTGGAAAGCGTCCGGTACTTCATCTTCAATCGGGATATAACCAAACTGCAAATAGGAATCGAGTGCCCGGCGGCCTTTTCCATCGACATACTCATCCCTGTCTTCCGGCGTTTCAAAAGCATTTTTCCGCATGTACATGTAAGCTTTTTCGGTATCGAACTCAAACCCTTTCATCAGGGCGTCGCTGATAATAGCCGTACTGTGGTCGCCAATCATTGCCGAAGTGTAGCTGTTCCACATGGGAAAAATGGGCAGCCATCCGCCCTGTTCGGCTTTTGCAATGAGTGATTTCACCATGTCTTCGTATTGTTCGGGTGCTATAATACTGAGCAGTGGCATCTGGGCGCGAAAAATGTCCCAGTTGGAGAAGTCGCAGTAGTAGTCGAACCCTTCGGCTTTTTGAATGCTTTGTCCCCCGCCGAATTCCGGGTATTCACCGTTTACATCGCTGAAAAGCCTCGGGTGGATAAGGCTGTGGTACATGGCGGTATAAAATTTGGTGAAATCGTCGTCCGAACCGCCTTCCACATCGATTTTTCCCAACAGCGTGTTCCATGTATTTTCAAGTTCCTGTTTTGTTTTTTCAAAATCCCAGTGGGAAATTTCCGTTTCCATGTTTTCCCGGGCATTTTCGATACTGGTGAAGGAGGTACCCATTTTCATTTTTACCGTTTCGTCGTCCTTTAAATCGAAGGTAACATAAGCACCAATCTGCTCTTTGTTTTGTTGTTGGGTAGAATCGTGAAAAAACTGGTTTTCGGCATACGTTCCTTTTTTTGCGATTTCTTTATCGAAACGGGCCACAAAATACCCGCTGAAACCTGCAGGCTGGCCATTCCCGTTGTAGATACGGTGCACGGGATTGTAACCGGTAATTTCGCCTTTTTCTGTATCAATATGAATATATCCCAGGCCTTCGTCGCTGTTCACGTCAATAATAATGGTGGGATTTTGGGCATCGAGCCACGAGAAACGGAAAAAGCCGGTACGTTTGGTGGCCGTAATTTCTGTGATGATGTTTTTATCGGGCAGCATGGCTGTATAAGTTGCAGGCGATGAATTATCGCTGTCGTAAATATACATGGTTTTACGCTGGGAGGGGAGAAATTGGAAGTTTTCATTTATTGTGGTTGGAAACACGGTAAAACTTCCGTAATCCTGTACGCATGAACCGCTGGTCCAGTGAGTAGCCCGAAATCCTTGCAGGGTAGGGGTGCCCCAGTAAAAGGGGGCGAGGCATTTTTGTTCGGATGCATTGGTTTGCGGCGTCCATTGGGTCATTCCAAATGGTGCGGTAACGGCTGGAATGGTCTGGCCATAGTCAACATGGTCACCGGGGTTTTCGCTGGCTGCCGGTGTGGAGGCGGGGCCTGTTCCTATCAGCAGATCAACATATTCGAGGTAGTTTTTTTCTTCTTTCCGGGAACAACTTGTCAGTATCAGTATAGCCGGGAG
>CAYRBS010000158.1:0-5982 GCA_964422335.1 uncultured Mariniphaga sp.
AATGACCACCTGTTTCCGGTTATAAAAATCATAAAATAACTTAAATCTTTTGTTGAAAAATGGCAGAATCGTTGATATTTTTATTTTTGCAACCCTGTATAAAAAATTAGTTGATTTTGCTTCAAAATGAATTTAAAAAACAAGGCGATTTTCTATTCCGTTACCGGGGTATTCTTCCGTTAGCAATTTTATTGGTTGGGTTGGCCGTTTTTATAAACAGAAAAATTCAGTTTGCTGAAAGGGGCATTACCTACCCTGAAGATTACTTTATGTTTATTTGCCTTGCTGTTTCATTGGCAGGCCTGGTCATTCGTATTTTTACCGTTGGCCACACCCCGGCAAATACATCGGGAAGAAACAGCAAACGACAACTGGCGGAAGGAGTAAATAAAAGCGGCATTTATTCCATTGTCCGGCACCCGCTTTATCTTGGCAATTTTCTCATCTGGCTGGGTTTTGCCTTGCTCACTGCCCATTTATGGTTTATTATTGCTTTTGTTTTCCTGTATTGGGTTTATTATGAGAGAATCATGTTTGCCGAAGAATACTTTTTGCACAAAAAATTTAATAAAACATATAAAGAGTGGGCCATTAAAACTCCTGCTTTTGTTCCCGATTTAACAAAATACCGTGCGCCTTCCCTCCCCTTTAGCTGGAAAAAAACACTCAAAAAAGAGAAAAACGGGATGGCCGCGATCTTTATCACCTTTTTCATTTTTGATTTTACGGCAAACCTGATAGACGGTAAAACCGAAGGGTTTCCTATCATCTTTAACTTCTGGTTTTTTGCGGCACTTATTGCGGCCGTGATTTATTTCATTTTAAAATTCTTAAAATGGGAAACCTCTGTACTGGACGAGCCGGGCAGGTAATACACAGAACCCGCAAGTAATCGGATGACTAACCTCCGACACCCTGTTTATTCCATACGAACAATTTTTGGATGAAATACTCCCAATACCTCCACCAAATCTTTCTGGTGTTTCATTACCTGGCGGATTTCTTTATAGGCAAAAGGTGATTCGTCGATGCCGCCGCCCAATAATTCCACCCCCTGCTCTGAAAGGTGATTTTTCAACTGGTTCCCGGTGAAGGTTTTTTTTGCCTGGTTGCGCGACATAATCCTCCCTGCGCCATGGGCTGCCGATTGCAGCGAATCGTCGTTTCCTTTTCCGGTCACAATAAATGCCGGAGAAGCCATGGTGCCGGGAATGATCCCTACATCGCCCGACCTTGCCGGGGTGGCTCCTTTGCGGTGAATGATGATTTCTTCGCCCGTATCCAGCTTTTCTTTCCATGCAAAGTTGTGGTGATTTTCGATAATCGTCAGTGGTTTTTCGCCGAGTGCTTTGGCCAGGCGCCGGTGGATTATCCGGTGATTGGCATGGGAATAGTCGCCTGCAAGCTGCATGGCAGTCCAGTACTCCTGCCCTTCTTCCGAATCGAGCTCCAGCCAGGCAAGCCGCGCGGCTTCTCCCGAGAGTTCCAGCTTGTCTTTGGCAATCCGGGTGTAGTGTTTACATACTTCAGCGCCAAAATTCCGGGAACCGGAGTGGCTCAAAATGGCAAAATATTCTCCCGGCGGCAGGTTGACCGGCTCTGAAAATTGGGTGATTTTCACAAACCCCACATCTACAAAATGGTTTCCGTGGCCGGAAGTGCCCAGTTGTTTGGCAGCTTTTGACTGCAGTGTTTTCAAAAACTTTATTTCGTTAAACGCTTTGTTTTCCAGTATTTCGTGGTCAGGTTCATCTTTAAATTCAGCCAGCCCAAACCGGGTTTCATTCAGCAAAATATTTTTTATCCGATCGCGTTCTCCTTCTATTTTTTTGGGTGAAAAAGGAAAAACAGACAGGCACATCCGGCAGCCAATATCCATTCCCACGCCATAGGGAATTACCGCGTTGTAAGCTGCCAGCACCCCGCCAATCGGCAATCCGTAGCCCACATGTGCATCGGCCATCAGGGCACCTTTTACCGAAACGGGCAATTTCATGGCCATCTCCATTTGATGAATGGCCTCGGGGTCGATGTTTTCTTCGCCGTAAATTTTAAATTCCAGGGCGGCTTTGTTCAGCACCGGTTTCTTTTTTCTTTTGGGAGGTTTTCCTGTTAAAAGCTGCGCCAGCTCTCCCCACACCGGATCTTTCAGATAACGGTCAGGGGCCAGGTTAATTTTTTCCAGCGTCTCCAGCACCTCCGGTTTTTCCGGCCGTTTAAAATGCCTGCCCACCAGGTTAATGGCCAGCGAAATGGCACGGTCGCTGGTGTAACCAAGTCGTTTCAATTCCTTTCCCCGAAGTTTTATCTTTTTCATACTAAAAAAATCACTTACTTTTATAGCGAATCAACAATAACTCATTATGCAAACGAAAATCTTTACCGCATTGTTCCTTTTGATTCCTGCAATTACTGGTGCACAAAGTAAAACCATCACACCGGAAGATATTGTAAACCGGATAAAAAAACAAATATCCTGCAACCGGAACGGATGGCTATATGATTTTTTAACAGAAATCCCCATGCACTTTGCTGAAAATCAATCCAATTTCAAAACTTTTTAAAAATTAGAAAATGCCTGAAGGTTTTTGGCTCATAACGGTACTTTTTATTTCTGTCCTGTTTATCATACTGGGAACTACCCGTTTGAAGCTCCATCCATTTATCGTATTGCTGCTGGCCTCCTACATTGCAGGGGCACTGGCGGGTTTGCCCATTGAAGATATTGCTGCAACCATCGCCCGCGGTTTTGGCGACATTATGGCCTACATTGGCATTGTTATCGTTCTGGGCACCATCATCGGGACCATTCTCGAAAAATCCAATGCCGCCATCAAACTGGCGGAGCTGGTGCTCAAACTGGTGGGCAAACGGTTTCCGGGGCTGGCGATGTCCATCATCGGATACATTGTTTCCATCCCGGTGTTTTGTGATTCAGCTTATGTTATCCTTTCATCGTTAAAAAAATCGCTGGTAATCCAAACCGGGAAACCATCGGTGGCGTTATCCATTGCCCTGGCCAGCGGACTTTATGCAGCCCACACCTTTGTTCCGCCCACACCGGGTCCCATTGCCGCAGCAGGAAACCTGGGCCTTGAGGATCAGTTGGGAGTGGTCATCCTGTTTGGCCTGGCAGTGGCTTTATTTGCCATGTTTGTCGGTTACCTGTGGGCTTCTTATGCGGGAAGAAAATACACAACCAGCGAAGACAGTGAAAAATTTACGGAGGGCCAGGCGGAAAAGTTACAACTTCCTTCCGCCACCAAATCACTGCTTCCCATCCTTGTGCCCATTGTATTGATTGCTGTCCGGTCAGTGGCTACCTACCCGGCCAAACCCCTGGGAACCGGATTCCTTTTTACCTTTTTCGACTTTACCGGACAACCGGTCAATGCCCTGCTTGCAGGATTTTTACTGGCGTTATTACTGTTTCCGGTATTTAACAAAAAAACCCTCACCGGCTGGATTGGCGATGGCATCAGTGCCGCTGCGCCCATTTTACTGATTACCGGTGCAGGAGGGGCATTCGGTACAATTCTGAAAGAAACACAAATTGGCGAAACCATTGGCAACATGCTGGCCGGCTACGAACTCGGTATTTTCCTGCCGTTTATCATTGCCGCGGCTTTTAAAACAGCACAGGGTTCCTCAACCGTTGCGCTGGTGGCTACTTCGGCGCTTATTGCTCCGTTGCTTTCCACCATCGGGCTCGACTCGCTCAATGGAAAAGTACTGGCAGTGATGGCCACCGGCGCCGGCGCTATGACCATCTCCCACGCCAACGACAGCTTTTTCTGGGTGGTCACCCAGTTCTCGGGGATGGATGTAAAAACCGGGTACAAAACCCACACAATGGCCACGTTGATACAGGGTATTTCTTCTATGATCTTAATTTTTATATTGAGTTTAATTTTTATTTAAAACAATTGAGCCATGAACAAGACACTGATTTTAAGTCTTTGCCTGCTTGCCTTTACGGTTAGCCCGGCAAAAAAAAGTTCCGGACAACAACCGGTTGAACCCATTCAACTCTTCAACGGCCATAACCTCGATGGCTGGTACACCTTTTTACAGCACAGCGGAAAAAACAACGATCCCAAAGATGTTTTTACGGTTAACGACGGAATGATCCGGATCTCCGGCGAAGAATGGGGTTGTATCACAACGCTCGATGAATATAAGGATTACCGGCTGGTAACTGAATTTAAATGGGGTGAAAAAACGTTTGAACCGCGGCTCAATAAAGCACGTGATTGCGGCATTTTACTGCATTCGCAGGGTGAAGACGGCGGCTCAGGCGGAATCTGGATGCACTCCATCGAATGCCAGATCATCGAGGGCGGAACCGGCGACATAATTGTGGTGGGTGACGGCAGCAGCAACTTCAGCGTTACTGCCACCGTGGCTCCCGAAAAACAAGGCAATTCGTTTATTTTTCAACCGGGTGGAACAAAAGAAACCATCAACTCGGGCCGAATCAACTGGTTAAAACGCGATCCCGAATGGAAAGACACACTCGGTTTCAGGGGAAAACACGATGTGGAAAAACCCGTTGGCGAATGGAACACGCTGGAATGCGTTGCCGATGGCGACCGGCTTACCATTTACCTGAACGGTGAGCTGGTAAACGAAGCCACCCATGTTAAACCGCAAAAAGGCCGCATTCAGATTCAGTCGGAAGCAGCTGAAATTTTCTTCCGGCGGGTGGAACTCACTCCCCTTTCTCCCAATTAACGAATTCAAAAAAAATAGATGATAAAATGCTGTTTTTTTGTTTCAGCTAAAAAACAAAATTATCTTTATATCCCTTTAAAAGTGTCGTCTATATGCCGGAAAAATTGAAAACGTACCATGCACCAGCCGAACGGGTGGACCCACAACTTGTGGAAAAAGATGCCCGAAAATTCAGCAACAATGAGATGCTGAATAAAATTGCGGAAGCGGTTTCCACGAAGCTGCTTATCCTTAATCCGCAGCGGCAAATTGTATATGCCAACAGGTTGTTCATGGAATTTCTGAACATTTCCGAAATAGATGAGGTAATTGGCAAACGGCCCGGCGAAGCAATGGACTGCATCAATTCCCATCTGACTGCAGGAGGCTGTGGCACCAGCGAATTTTGCCGTACCTGCGGGGCCGTGAATGCCATCCTTGAATCGCAACTGGGCAGGCAATCGGTAAAAGAATGCCGGATAACCACCTGCACCAACGAATCGCTCGACCTGCGCGTAACGGCTACTCCCTACAATGAAAACGGGTCTGATTTTACCATTTACGCCATTCACGACATCAGCCAGGAAAAACGCAGGGAAACCCTGGAACGTGTATTTTTCCACGATGTACTGAACACCGCAGGAGGGATTTCCGGACTTTCCGCCATACTGCCTGAGCTCAGGGAACCGAAAGAAATAGAAGAAATGGCGCAAACCATCCACAGCGCAGCCAATAATATGGTTAACGAGATACAGGCACAACGAAACCTGAACGCTGCCGAACGCGGTGAATTGACTCCCGACTTTCAGGAAACCAACTCCCTCTCCCTTTTAAACGATGTTGCCGGGCTGTTCGCGCAACACGAAATTATTGCCGACAAATGCATTTCTATAGCGGAAAATTCGCAGAATATCAAATTCATAACCGATCCGGTAATCTTGCGCCGCATTCTGGGCAACATGGTAAAAAATGCGCTGGAGGCCTCTTCTCCCAAAGACACCGTCACCATGGCGTGCCAGGAAACACCGGAATCAATCCGGTTTTCGGTCCACAACCACCAGTGGATGGACCGGGATGTACAGCTTCAACTTTTTCAACGCTCTTTTTCAACCAAAGGCCCCGGAAGGGGTTTAGGCACCTACAGCATGAAACTTTTCGGGGAAAAATACCTGAACGGGAAAGTCTGGTTCGAAAGTACCAGAGAAAAAGGAACCACCTTTTTTATTGCAATTCCTAAAAGTGTAAATGAATAAAACCACTTCTCATGAA
>CAYRBS010000159.1:0-5972 GCA_964422335.1 uncultured Mariniphaga sp.
AGGCGCGCACTTCGCTTATCGAACTGATGAATTACATTACCACAAGGAAAAAATAAAGGCCTAACCCTCCCCGAAAGGGAGGGAATGTTGGCCCCGGCAAAATCGGGATTTTTTATCCTTTTTCCTGGCTCACCCTGCTAAATAGTTGGAATAATTTTTTATACTCCACAACTTTTTTCAAACTTTCCTTTTTGTCCTACCGGACAGGTTTTACTATTTGGCTTGATCCAAATAGTAAACACAAAAATCAAGGCTGATTTTCATCTTCAACCTTCATTTTTATAAAACCTAACTTCGGCCGGGTGATCTCCTTCGGAGCTTCCCGGTCTCAGTAAAGTTTTATTTCATTTCCGGTTTTGATGAAAATAGGCCGTTGGGCCGCCTATCCATAGCGTCCTAAAGTTAGGAAGGAATCGGAATAAGCGTGAGAGGTAGAAAAAAAGAAAATGACTAAACGACGAGTATGCCTGAAAATGACCATTTCATTATCGAGACTTTTTATCCTCTGTCTTTTAATTTCTGATTATTCTGATGGCGATCTTTGTCGCGGGTGGATTTCTTTTCCAGGTTTTTAAGAAATGCATCGTTTAAATCCACACCGGTTTGGTTGGCAAGGCAAACCAGCACCCACAGCACATCAGCCATTTCATCGGCCATTTCGTATTTTTCATCCGACTTTTTAAACGACTGGTCGCCGTATTTCCGGGCCATGATACGGGCCAGTTCACCCACTTCTTCAGTAAGCACCGCCATATTGGTCAACTCGCTGAAATACCGAACGCCATATTTTTTTATCCAGTCGTCAACAAGTTGCTGGGCTTTTGATATGGTAATTTCTTCTTTATTCATAACTTAAAAATTGATGAAAATTTTTGAGGCTGATCAATTCTGCCTTTTCTACATTGTAAGCTTCTGCGAATGCTTTTGGGATTCTGTAACCGGGTTTTGGGTTCCATTTAAATTCAAACACTTCAAGTTTTCCGTCAGACTCTTCAATATAATCAATTTCATTTTTCTGATGGGTCCTCCAGAAATAGGAGTTTACCCTTTTTAATGCATAATGATTTGACTTCAAGCGTTCGGAAATCAAAAAATTTTCCCAAAGCGCTCCTTTGTCATTTCTCAGGTCAATTGGCCTGAAATCGTTAATCATTGCATTTCTGATTCCAGTATCGTAAAAATAGATTTTCACCTTCGAAGAAAGTTCATTTCTTAAATTCCTGCTGAATGCCGGTAACCTGAATATGACAAAAGCTTTCTCCAGCAAATCGATGTAATGAATAATTGTTTTCCGGTCAATTTGAAGCAGGCTTGACAGTTCATTATACGAAACCTCACTTCCTACCTGAAATGCCAGTGCCTGCAATAATTTTTGAAGAAATTCCGGTTTTCGTATCTGTTGGAAAGTGTAAATATCTTTAAAAAGATAACTGCTTGCCAGATTAAAAAGAATTTCCTTTTCCTCACCTATATTATTGATTACATCAGGATACATTCCGAAAATAACTCTTTGATTCAGTTGTGTGAGTGATTCCAGATAATTGGTATGGTCAACCAGCTCCTCCCAGGAAACAGGGAACAACCGGTATTCGTATTTCCTTCCGGTTAAAGGTTCGTTTAAATAACTGGTAAGCTCAAAAGATGACGAACCGGTTACTACCAGTTGAATCTGTGGAAATTCATCAACTATAATTTTCAATGTTATGCCTATATCCTGAATCCTTTGCGCTTCATCAATAAAAACCAGTTTTGCTTTTCCAATCAATAGTTTAAGTTCATTCAACCCGGGTTTTTGCAATTGTTGCTGAACAACCGGTAAATCAGCATTGAGGTAAATCGTTTCAATTTGGCTTTTTTCAGCAATTTCTTTAATGAGCGTAGTTTTTCCTGTTTGTCGGGCGCCCAAAATTAAAATCGCTTTTCCTTTTTTAATTTTTTGCCAAAAAATATTTTCCAGTTTCCTTTTTATCATAAATCATAAAAAATAGGATTATATTCCCGAAATTACATATTAAAATTGGGATTATATTCCCGAAAAAAGAAAATTTTAAAACTATCGTCAAAAATCCTTTAGTTTCGAATCGATGATTATAGTAACCGGTCCGTCGTTTACCAGCGAAACATCCATCATGGCGCCAAAAACTCCGGCACCCACTTTTTTGCCCAGGGCGGTTTCTGTTTTTGAAATAAACTTTTTATACATAGGCACGGCAAAATCAGGTTTCGATGCGCGAATGTATGAAGGACGGTTTCCTTTTTTTGTATTGGCGTGCAGGGTAAACTGACTCACCACAATGATGTCGCCATCCACATCCTGTACCGAGCGGTTCATCACCCCGTTTTCGTCGTTGAAAATACGCAATTGCACCACCTTTTTTGTAAGCCAGTCAATATCTTCATCCGTGTCGGCATCTTCAATTCCCAACAAAACCAGTAATCCCCTGCCAATAGAAGCAACTACTTTGTTATCGATCGTTACCTTTGCTTCCGAAACTTTTTGAATAACTACCCTCATTTTGTCTGTTTGTCTGTATTTTCTGCTAAAATAAAAATAAATATGACGCCAAAACATTTATATCAATTTTTTGTTTATCTTTCTGAATAAAAAATGAAACAAAATCGACTTCAATGAAAAAGAAAAAATATTTATTATGGATGATTCCATTCTTCATTCTAACTGGGTGTGTTTCCCAAAAAGGAATTGAAAGTGAAACAATTATCATTCGCACCTCGCCTGAAAATCCGGTTCGTGAATTAACAATCGAATTTCAAAAGGGTGAAGCATTCAACTATCCGTCGTTTGCTGTTTGGACGGAAGACCTGGAAGGAAACTACCTGGAAACACTTTATGTTACACAATATGTTGCCAAAGGAAAATTCGGGCATGGAGAAGCGGAGCCCGGCAAATGGAAAAACGAACCCGGCGAAGTCCGTCGCCCGGCTACTTTGCCTTATTGGGCGCACAAGCGAAACATAAAAGCGCCCGATGGCCTGTACATTCCTTCGCCCGAAACGGCTGTGCCCGATGCCCTGACTGCCGCTACACCACGCGGTAATTTCAAGCTTCAAACCGCCACCAGTTTTTCAGCATCCAAAAAATTCAGGATTCTGTTTGAAATCAACCAGGCATGGGATTCCAATAAATTCTGGACCAACAACAAATTTCCGGGCGACAGCAACTACTTCGGGTCGCTGCAACCGGCGCTTGTGTATGCGGTAACCGTGAATCCGGAAAACAAAGAGACGGAATATCATCTGAACCCAATCGGGCACAGCCACCCCACAGGCGACGACGGGAGGCTTTTTACCGACCTCTCCACCCTCACAACAGCCAGGGAAATCGCCCACAAAATTATTGTCAGAATAAAATAACTCCAATCGATAGAAATAAATAACATGAAGATTTTTTACACCCTACTGTATATTGTGATTTTACCCCTTTCCGTTTTCGCACAGGAAGCATCGCTGAAGGGACGCGTGGTGGATGCGGTGAACAACGAACCGCTGCCGTTTGTAAATGTAATCGTTTCAGGAACTTCCACAGGCACCGTTACCGACATGGACGGCAACTTTGTGCTCACCGGCCTTGAGCCCGGATTTGTGCGGATTGAAGCCTCGTTTGTAGGCTACAAAAGAGCTGTTTCTTCAGAAGTGGAAGTACGGGTTTCGCGTACCAATTCCATCGAAATTCAGATGGAAGAACAACAGGAAGAGATTGAAGAAGTAACTGTAACGGCTTCCCCTTTCCGGAAAACAGAGGAGAGTCCGGTTTCGTTGCGAAGCATTGGAATTGGGGAGATTGAAAAGAGCCCCGGCGCCAACCGCGACATTTCGAAGGTGATCCAGTCTTTTCCCGGAGTACAATCAACGCCTGCTTACCGGAATGATATTATTATCCGGGGTGGCGGACCTTCGGAGAGCCGGTTTTATCTCGATGGCGTGGAAGTGCCGTTTATCAATCATTTTGCCACACAAGGCGCTTCGGGCGGACCGGTGGGCATTATCAATGCCGATTTTTTACGCGAAGTGAATTATTACTCGGGCGCATTTCCTGCCAACCGCGGAAATGCACTCAGCGGGGTACTCGAGTTTTCGCAGGTGGACGGAAACAAAGAAAAGCTGAAATTCCAGGGCACCCTGGGCGCCTCGGAAGTTGCAGCCACCCTCGACGGGCCCCTGGGGGAGAAAACCACGTTTATTTTTTCTGCCCGGCGGTCGTACCTGCAATTTCTTTTCAGTGTGCTTGAATTGCCTTTCCTGCCAAATTTTACCGATATGCAGTTCAAGGTACGCTCCCGCCTCGATAAAAAAAACGAACTTACTTTTATCGGCCTCGGCGCTGTGGATGTATTCGATTTGAACCTGGGAATTGAAGACCCCGATGAACAGCAAAGTTTTATTTTAAGCAGTATTCCGGTGAACGAACAGTGGAACTACACACTGGGGGCGGTTTACAAACATTTCAGGGACAATAGTTTCCAAACCGTGGTACTAAGCCGGAGCCACCTGAACAACGGGGCATACAAGTATTTCGACAATGATGACAGCTCGGAAGAGAATAAAATCCTGGATTACTCCTCGGAAGAAATGGAGAACAAACTGCGCCTTGAAAATACCTCCCGCATCGATGGCTACAAGCTGAATTTCGGCACCAACGTCGATTTGATTACTTATACCAATTCAACCCAACAAAGGCGTTTTTACGGGGATGGCATTTTAAATGTAGATTACAATACATCGCTGAACCTTTTAAAATGGGGGCTTTTTGCACAGGCCAGCAAAAGTATCATCGACGAACGACTAACCCTTTCGTTGGGATTAAGGGCCGATGCCAACAATTATTCGGAAAGCATGAATAACCTGCTGAAACAACTTTCGCCGCGGTTTTCGGCATCGTACAATTTAACCAGCCAGTGGAGCCTGAATTTCAATACCGGCAGATACTACCAGTTACCGCCTTACACTTCGCTGGGTTTTCAGCAAAACGGTGCGCTGGTAAACAAAGAGAACAACCTGAAGTACATCTCGGTGGATCACCTCATTGGCGGATTGGAATATCGCCCGCGGCAAACCGTTCTTTTTTCGGTTGAAGGATTCTGGAAAGGATATAACGACTATCCGTATTCTGTGAAAGACGGAATCAGCCTGGCCAACAAGGGAGCCGATTATGGCGTGCTGGGCGACGAAGAAGTGGTTTCAGAATCGGAAGGACGGGCTTACGGCGCCGAATTTCAGGCCCGGGTGAATGCCGCAAGCGGTTTTAACCTCAACCTTTCCTACACCCTGGTGCGCAGCGAGTTTCTGAACGGTTCCAACGAATACATCCCCACCGGTTGGGATTCCAAACATTTGCTGAACCTCACCACCACCACCGAGCTGAAAAAAGGCTGGCGTGTGGGCGGAAGGTGGCGGTTTGTGGGCGGTTTGCCCTACACACCTTACAACCTGGAACGCAGTTCGCTGGTGGAAGCCTGGAACCTTTCAGGAAGCCCCTACTTCAATTTCGACCGGTTAAACTCAGAACGATTTACCCCTTTCCACCAGCTGGACATGCGGGTGGATAAATCGTTTTACCTCGATAAAATTACTGCCAAATTCTACCTCGATATTCAGAATTTATACAATTTCCAGGCAGAACAACAAGATATCATTGTGAGGGCGGAAGACGAAAACGGAAATTTTGTACTCACCGACAACGGGTCGCGTTACCAGCTAAAACGGGTTGAAAACACCACAGGAACAGTGCTGCCAACCATTGGAATTATTTTGGAATTTTAAAAAAGAGTAAAAAAATGCTGTTAATTTTGCGCAAAATGTAAATTGCATTTTGTGAAAAATTGAAACATGCGCTGCATTCAACTTGAAAATAACGACCCCTATTTTTGCCTTGCGACAGAAGAATATTTATTGAAAAATTTCCAGGAAGACATTTTTATGCTCTGGCAAAGCCACGACACGGTGGTTGTGGGCAA
>CAYRBS010000160.1:0-5960 GCA_964422335.1 uncultured Mariniphaga sp.
GGTATTGCAAAAACACGGGCCGCTGCCCGTCAGTTTGTTACACACAAACATATTGTAGTAAATGGAAATGTAGTAAACATTCCTTCCTTTTTGGTAAAACCCGGCGACATCGTTGGTGTCAGGGAAAGATCAAAAGCGATGGAAGAAATTACCGACTCATTGAACTCGCGCCGGAGTACTCGTTACGAATGGCTGGAATGGGACAGTGAACAATTAACTGGAAAATTCCTGAACCGCCCCGAACGCGAAGAAATTCCAGAAAACATCAAAGAACAACTTATCGTAGAGTTGTACTCAAAATAAAATTACTTAGGTTATTATGGCAATATTAGCATTCCAAAAGCCCGATAAGGTGATAATGATTAATTCCGAAGAAAAATTCGGAAAATTTGAATTTCGTCCACTGGAGCCTGGCTATGGTATCACCATTGGCAATGCCCTGCGGCGCATATTATTATCATCGCTCGAGGGATATGCAATCACCACCGTTAAAATCGAAGGGGTGGACCATGAATTTTCTACGATTAAAGGAGTTATTGAAGATGTAACAGATATTATCCTTAATCTCAAGCAGATTCGGTTTAAAAATGAAGTGGAAGATTTCGACAGTGAGAAAGTAACGGTTACCATCAACGGACAGGAAGAGTTTACAGCAGGCGACATCAACAAGTTTATGACCGGCTTCAGGGTATTGAACCCCGACCTGGTTATTTGCAGGATGGAACCCGATGTGAAACTTCAACTGGAACTGACCATTAACAAAGGACGTGGCTATGTTCCTGCTGTTGAAAACAAACCGGCAGAAACGGAATTTGGCCTCATCCCGGTCGATTCAATTTTTACGCCCATTAAAAAGGTGACCTATTCGGTTGAAAATTTCCGTGTGGAACAAAAAACCGACTACGAAAAACTGATCCTCGAAATCTCAACCGATGGTTCGGTGCTTCCACAGGATGCACTCAAAGAAGCTGCTAAAATTCTTATTTACCACTTTATGCTTTTCTCCGATGAGAAAATTACCCTCGATTCGGATGAAAAATTTGCAAATGAAGAATTTGACGAGGAAGTGCTGCACATGCGCCAGCTTCTGAAAACCAAACTGCTCGACCTCGACCTTTCGGTGAGGGCATTAAATTGCCTGAAAGCTGCCGATGTGGATACACTCGGCGATTTGGTTACATACAACAGGAACGATCTGCTGAAATTCAGGAATTTTGGTAAAAAGTCACTTACCGAACTGGACGACCTTCTTGATAACATGGGGTTGAGTTTTGGGATGGATATTAGTAAGTATAAACTTGACAAGGATTAAAAGGCAATGAGACACAATAAGAAATTTAACCATTTAAGCCGTACCAGCGCTCACCGGAAAGCTATGCTGGCCAACATGGCCAGTTCGCTTATTGGAAGTAAACGGATTAATACTACCGTTGCAAAAGCAAAAGCGTTGCGAATGTACGTAGAACCATTGATTACCAGGGCAAAAAACGATACTACACATTCCCGCAGGGTGGTTTTCAGACACCTTCAGGATAAAAATGCTGTTTCTGAATTGTTCAGGGAGGTGGCCGTGAAAATTGGCGATCGCCCGGGAGGATATACAAGGATTTTGCGCACAGGAAACCGCTTGGGAGACAATGCCGAAATGTGCATTATCGAACTGGTGGATTACAATGAAAACATGCTCGCTGCAAAAGAAGAAGCAGCCAAGCCAAAACGCAAACGTTCGCGTCGCGGTGGTAGCGGTAGCGGCAAAAAAGCAGAAGGTGCAAAACCTGCAGCTGATACTACTCCCGCAGGAGATGAAGCAGAAGTTGCAGAGGAAGTAAAAACGGAAGAAAGTTCCGAAACTGCCCAGCCTGAAGCGGAGGTAAAAGAGAAACCCAAAGCTGAAGCTCCTGAGGCACAGGATTCAGAATCAACCGAAGAGGAAAATAAATCTTCTGATGAGGCTTCAGAAGAAGGAGAAGATAAGAAGGAAGCATAAGCTTTATTTATATAGCTTCACAAAATTCAAAAGAGAACTGGTCAGTAGATTGGTTCTCTTTTTTGTTACTTCGCTGTTTATTAAACAGATATATTTCCTGCAAGGTAGGTAATGGCTTTTCCCCCAATCTCAACCCTTTCCCCCAGAAAGGTGCAGTAAAGGATTCCACCCCGTGAGGAAACTTGTTTTGCTTTCAGATTTTGTTTTCCCAACCGGCCTGACCAGTAGGGAATAAGCATGGTATGTGCCGATCCGGTTACGGGGTCCTCGTCAATTCCTTGCTGCGGGGCAAAAAAACGCGAAACAAAATCAAATTCTTCCGAAGGGGCCGTAACAATAATTCCTCTCGTTCCCAGTGTTTTAATATAACTGAAATCGGGTTGCAGGCTTTTAACCTCCTCTTCGCCGTTAAACACAAGCATATTATCTTCTGTTCCTTCGAAATACTTTTCAGGTTTCCCTCCAAAAGCTTGCTCCATGTTTTCCGGAATATCAATTTCGTTCAGGGAAGAAGTGGGAAAGTTGAGCACGATGCGCCCGTTTTCATTTTTTACTTTCAAAATTCCACTTCGCGATTCAAATAAAATTTCTTTTTTGTTGTAATTCAGGTGGTTGAAAATTACATGAGCCGAAGCCAGGGTAGCATGTCCGCAAAGGTTGACCTCGGTGGTCGGGGTAAACCACCGGATATGGAATTTTTCTCCTGATGCGATGAAAAATGCAGTTTCCGACAGGTTATTCTCCATGGCAATTTTTTGCATGAGCGAATCGGGCAACCATTTTTCGAGTGGAACCACTGCTGCCGGATTGCCGCAAAAAAGCCTTTCTGTGAAGGCATCGATTTGGTAGATTTTTAATTCCATACCGCTGTTTTTACGTATTACCAATGCACGAAACTGGTTGTTTTCAGGCTAAAATTTTACCGTCAGCTTCAGGTTTACCTTTCGGTTGGTCAGGTAGTTGGGTACGGCAAACTGATCGCCGTAAATGCTGGAAACCCAAAAATATGAAATGGTATTGTTAATATTCAGCAGGTTGAATACTTCCAGGCTAAGCCACATATCGTCCAGGTGCCGGAAGAATTTGTTTTCAACCGGGGTGGCCGAACTGATAATGACTTTTGAAATGCCAAGGTCGATGCGCCGGTACGAGGGCATTCTGAACACATCCTGGTACCGCTCTGAATGGGGAGGTCCGGTTGGGAGCCTGGCGCCGTAAAAACCCGATAGCTGCATTTTATACGAGGGGTTTCCGGGAAGGTAATCCTGAAAAAACAGGCTGAAATTCATCAATTGATCCGTAGGGCGGGGGATATATCCATGCCCGTCGCCCGCAATGTTTTCTTCCGTTTTTAAAAATGAGAGACTGGCCCACGACTGAATGCCGCTTACAAACTCACCGTTTATCTTCATGTCGATACCGGTGGCGTAACCCACGGCTTCCTGTTCACCCAGGTAGCGAATGCGTACATTGTCAATCTGGTACGGAATGAGGTGTTCCATATATTTGTAGTACGCTTCAGAAGTAAAACGGAACGGGCGGTCCCAGGCAGTGAAAAGGTAATCGGCGCCTGCAACAATCTGGTACGAACGCTGTGCTTTTGCATTGTAATTGATGGAACCATCGCTGTTTTTCAGTTCTTTAAAAAAGGGTGACTGATGGTACATGCCACCCGACAAGCTGAACGAAATTTTATTTTCCCACTCCGGGTAATAGCTGATGGATGCACGCGGGCTCACCAGCAATTCATCGTTAAAGTCCCAGTAATTAAAGCGGATTCCTCCTCCAAAGTACAAATCGCCGTTGCTAACCGGAATACTCCAGGTATCCTGAAAAAATCCTGTCAGCCGGTTGGAGCTGATAGAATTCTGGTTGTTGAGGGAATAATAAAGCAGTACCTCACTGTCGGAATAAGGAATAGAATAGCCGGTAGAATCGCGGTAAACCCACTCGTTTATCTTGTCTTCTATCCGTTCGTGCTGAAATTTGATCCCCCAGTTTAACAGGTGTTTTTCCGAGTTGTATGCTCCTTTGTGCGAAAAGCTGAAAACCGTGGCATCGAGATAGTTCCGGGCGTGGTTTAAAAAGGTACCTACTCCCAAATTCAGCACACTGTCGCCAAATTCTTCCGACGACATATTCCGCTCCAGCTGGTTGAGGTAATATTGTCCCTGGATATCGTACGTTTCTTCTTCGGAAGTATTAAAAGCGGAGGCAATAAATTTCAGATTCAGGTTCAGGTTGGGGTGGTAGTTGGCCGACAAAGCGCCCAGGTATGTTTTGAAGTTATCAATCTCCTGTCCGTTAAAATAAATCCGGGTGTTCAGGGGATTTTGCCAGGTGCCAAAAGAGGTTTCGCGTGTTTGCGGCACAAACTGGTATTGGTTTTGGGCTACATTTCCGAGAAATGAAACGTCAAAACTTTCGGATAGCTGGTAGGTAACGTTGGTTTGAAAATCAATAAATTGCGGGTTATATTCTCCCTTTTCATCGAGTCCGCCCAATAGGTACCGGTTTGTTTTGTACCTGATTCCCGAAATATGTGCCAGCCTGCCGTCAAGACCCACGTCTTCAAAATGCGCGGTTGCCCCCAGCAGGCTCATGGACGCCGAGCCGCGGAAAATACTGGGTTTGCGGTACTTTATATCGAGTACCGACGACATCTTGTCGCCGTAGCGGGCATCGAAACCGCCTGCTGAAAAATCGATGGTGGAAACCATGTCGCTGTTTATAAAACTCAGCCCTTCCTGCTGGCCTGCCCTGATAAGGAAAGGGCGGTAAATTTCAATGTCATTCACATATACCATGTTTTCGTCGAAATTACCTCCGCGCACGGTATATTGCGAGCTCAGTTCGTTGTTGGTGGAAACACCGGGCAGTGTTTTTATAAGGGCCTCCACGCCTCCGGTGGCCGCATCGGGCATCAGTTCTATGAATTTCGGGTCAATCCGGGTGACGTTTCCGCCATTCCTGCGCTTTTCGGTTACAACCACCTCTGCCAGTTCCAGGTCGGTGGCAGGCATGGTAATGTTTTTTGATACATTCTTTTCCGGTTGTATGTTCAGGGTATCTAAAACCGTTTTATAGCCCAGCGATGAAAAAACAACTATTATTTCTTTTCCTGCGGGAATACGCAATAAAAATTTTCCTTCGCGGTTTGAGCTGGTTCCAAGCGGGTAGTTTTTCAAGCCAATGTTTACCATGTCGAGCGGTTGTCCGTCCTGATCGGAAACGACCCCCCGGAACGTGGCATTATTGTTTTGCCCGATGAGGGGTAAGCCGGAAACGAAGAATAGTGTAAAAATGAGTAGCCATTTTATCATTGCCACAAAACTAATAATCCAATTTAATAATGAACTTTTTATTGATAAATTAATTGTAGAAAAAACAAAGTATTTTTATTGTTTCATTGTTGGTTCCGGATGGTTTCAGCGAAGAAAATATTCTTTCACCTTGAATAATATATTATCTTCGTGATTTTCGAAAAGTGGGACAAGTATGAATTTTTCCAACAAAACAATCTGGATTACCGGGGCTTCTTCAGGCATTGGTAAGGCAGTATCCATTGAAATTTCAAGGCACAATGCCCATTTGATTCTTTCCGGGCGTAACGAAACAGCATTGAATGAGGTGGCTGTACTTTGCGAAAAAAACGGAAGTTCCACCCGGGTTGTTCCATTCGATTTGGGTGATGAAAAATCAATAGCCTCGGCAGCGGAAAACGTGCTTTCAGGGAAATTTAAAATCGATTGTCTTTACCATTTTGGAGGAATCAGCCAGCGATCGTTTGTGAGTGAAACTCCGCTGGAGGTGGACCGGAAAATTTTCGAAATTAATTTTTTTGGTACCGTTGCGCTCACCAAAGCCCTTCTTCCCCACATGATAGAAAACGGCGGGGGTCAAATTGCCGTTACTTCCAGTATTGTGGGGAAATTCGGCTTTCCTTACCGGTCGGCCTATTCCGCTTCGAAAC
>CAYRBS010000161.1:0-5958 GCA_964422335.1 uncultured Mariniphaga sp.
ATTTTCAAATTGGTAAGCATCCGCTCGGTTCCGGCATCCCGGCAAGCTTCATGTATCATTTCAAGAAGCTGCGGAAGTTCATCAAAAGTACATTCCACCACTGTTTCAAACGGGCATACCTGGTATTTGAAACCTGTGCGTGCAATCGCACCAATGGCTTCATCAACCAGTGCATATTTTACTTTACCATCGGCTTCGGGCAACACCTGCACCGCCACATTAATTTTTTTATTCTTCCAGGAATTCATCATCATCGTCAAATTCATCCCCCAGTCCGGGGTCTCTGTTTTTACTCAATAACTGCAATATTTCGCCCCGCGATAAAACTTTCACATTGGTTATTATCATGTCTTCATCGAGAAACCCGCCGTATTGGTTGCATTCGTCCACCACATTATTAAAAACCTGCTTAATATCGGCAGTCAGGGGCAGTAAAATAAGTGATGTACAAAACCCTTCAAAAAAGTCAATGGATTCAAACTCCCCGTCTTCCTTTTTCAAAGAAAAAATCAACTCGTCTTTTACCAGTTTCTGTTGCGTTTGGTTTAATATGCTATTCACATCTTTATTGATAAAAACAGCATAGTAACGCAGTTTCTTGTCTTTTCCGCCCAGGCCGGTAGAAATGAAAAACTGTTTCTCGTCGAGCAGCGAACTTTGAAGCAGCATCCGGCTTTCCTGCAAGGCCAATACCGCCCATCCCCTCAAATCTCTTTCGTCTTTGTCTAAAAACTTTTCGATGGTCCGGTAGGCTTTCACATCGTCAACCGATGCAATGGCGGTAAGTATTTCTTTTTTTCTTTCCTCCCCGGTTTCCGGCAGAAACAACTCGTCCCGTTTTTCAAAACATTCCTGCAAAATATCTTCTTGTTTTACCTTTTTCGAAAACTCAAAATATTTCATCTGAATATCTATATCAATCTGCTCCTCCAGAATATTGAAATCTCCGGGAAATTCTTCAAAAACTTTCTGAATGTCGTTATATAAATCATCTTCTTCCATCACCATATCTTAAACAACAAAAATAAGTACTTGTTGTGAGTAAAGAAAATTTAAACCTATTATAAATAAAGGGATTTTCAATATATTTGCAGCCTTATTTTTATTTGAATTAAATATAAAAAGGTAAGGTGGGCAAATTGTGAAGTTGAGTGAAGTTAAATACAGCGAAACGGTTATCATCACAAAAGTTCTGGGGCACGGCTCATTCAGAAAACGAATTTCAGAAATGGGTTTTGTGAAAGGAAAAGAGGTGCGGGTAATCAAAAATGCCCCATTTAAAGGCCCGTTTGAATTTAAAATACTGGACTACAACATTTCCCTTCGAAAATCAGAAGCCGATTTAATTGAAGTAGTACCCTTGTCAGAATTTGATACGAAAAGTAATGGAAGTTACAAGGGAATTATCGACCGGAAAATTGAACTGGTGAACCAGTCGGAGCGCACCCGGACCATTAACATTGCCCTGGTTGGAAATCCCAACTGCGGAAAAACCACGCTGTTTAATTCAATTTCCGGTTTAAAAGAACGTGTGGGAAACTACGGCGGCGTTACCATCGATGTAAAAAAAACCACGTTCAAGGCCAGGGGATACACTTTCAATTTTTACGATCTGCCGGGCACTTACAGCCTCACAGCATATTCAACAGAAGAAATTTTTGTAAGAAGGTTTATTTATGAACAAACCCCCGACATTGTAATTAATGTACTCGATTCCACCAGCCTCGAACGAAACCTTTTCCTTACCACCCAGCTGATTGACATGGATTTGCGCATTGTTGCAGCGCTGAACATGTACGACGATTTGGAAAGAAAAAAAATGCAGTTCGATTATGCGGAGATGGGACGCCTGACTGGCATCCCTTTTATACCTACCATCAGTTCAAAAGGGGTGGGACTGGATGCACTCATCGACAAGGTGATTGAAGTTTTTGAAGGAAAAGACACGATTACCCGGCATGTACATATCAACTACGGGAATGATATTGAAAAATCGATAAAAACTATCCGGGAAAAAATTAAGGAAGACCAACCCATTACCGACAAAATATCCTCCCGGTTTATGGCCCTTAAGCTGCTTGAAAAAGATCCGCATATCGAAGAACTGCTGGCCAGCTATCCTAACTTTGGCGACATAAAAAGCACCACAGCCAAAGAGATAAAAAAAATTGAATCCTTTCAAAACGAAGACAGCGAAACGGTTATTACCGATGCAAAATACGGTTTCATCACAGGTGCATTGAAGGAGACATTCAAAAACCCTTTCCGGGAAGAAAAATCAGGCTCTGAAAAAATTGACAGTGTACTGACCCACCGCTTTTGGGGGCTTCCCATTTTTACGGCTATTTTATTCCTGATGTTTTATGCCACCTTCAACCTGGGGGCCTACCCCATGGAGTGGGTTGACATGGGCGTAATGGCCCTGGGCAACCTGGTTTCAGGTTTAATGCCGGACGGGATGTTGCAGGATCTCGTGGTAAACGGGATTATAAACGGGGCCGGAAGCGTACTCGTTTTTTTGCCCAACATCCTCATCCTGTTCTTTTTTATTTCGTTGCTCGAAGAAACAGGATACATGGCAAGGGCAGCTTTTCTGATGGACAACATTATGCACCGGTTCGGGCTCCACGGACGTTCGTTTATCCCGTTAATCATGGGTTTTGGCTGTAATGTCCCGGCTATCCTGGCCACCCGGACCATGCGCAACCGCGGCGACCGGCTGCTAACCATGCTTATCATCCCCTTCATGTCGTGCAGCGCCCGGCTGCCGGTTTACATTCTGATTATTTCAGCCTTCTTCAAAAAATACGAAGCACTCATTTTAATTGGTATTTATGCAGCGGGAATATTATTTGCATTCATCACCGCCCGGATTCTGAACAGAACAGTGTTTAAAAACAAAGAAACCCCGTTTGTTATGGAGCTGCCTTCGTACCGGATGCCCACCCTCCGAAATATTTTTTACCATGTTTGGGACAAAACCAAACACTACATAAAAAAAATTGGGACCGTGATATTACTGGGGGTAATAATTATCTGGGCCCTTACTTATTTTCCCCGCGAAAATGAAAACACCCGGCAACATGCATCACAAATAGAGCAAACGGAACAAAACCAGTCGTTAAACGCAACCGAAAAGCAGGCAATTATTGCCGACATTGAGCAAAAAATGGAATCGGAACGGCTTATCAACTCGTATATAGGGAGGACCGGGAAATGGATTGAACCGGTGATGCGCCCGCTTGGATTCGACTGGAAAATGAGTATCAGTCTGTTAGCAGGACTTCCTGCCAAAGAGATTATAGTGAGTACCATGGGGGTCCTTTATCAAAGCAGCGATGACGAATCGACAGTGAACCTGCAGCAAAAACTGAAAAACGAAGTTCATACCTCCGGAAAGCGCAGTGGGGAAAAGGTATTTAGCATGCCGGCAGCGCTGGCTTTTCTTGTTTTTATCCTCCTCTATTTTCCGTGTGTGGGGGTGTTGGCAACGATTAAAAATGAAGCCGGTTCCTGGAAATGGGCTGCGTTTGTTGTTTTTTACACCACGGCACTGGCCTGGATAATGGCTTTTATCGTATTCAACGCAGGGAATTTGTTTATTTGAGAATGGTTCAGGAAATTATCACATACACCATTGTACTGCTGGCCGTTGTTTTTTCTGCCTGGAAGATTTACCATAAACTCGCCGGGAAAAAACGGAAAACTCCAAAGGGTTCCAACGTCAGAAATTTAGCTGATAAACAAGTTTGTATGGAATGCGTGGAAACATGTGCTTTGCGCGATGCTCCCCCATCCGTAAAGGAAAACAATCCTGAACTTTGTGCAACCGCTGCCCGGGAAAATTAGAGGTTCCGGAGGTTTTGGATGGTTTGCGCGGGGTCGCTGGAACCAAAAACAAAACTACCGGCCACCAACACATCGGTTCCCGCTTCCAGCAGTAACTTCCCCGTTTCATAATTTACACCGCCATCCACTTCAATAAGGCATTCCGATTTATTATCCAAAATAAGTTTTTTAAGCTGTTTCACTTTTTTGTAAGTGTTGGGAATAAATTTCTGTCCACCGAAGCCCGGGTTAACCGACATCAGTAGAACCATGTCGAGATCGGAAATAATATCTTCCAAAACCGATACCGGGGTGTGCGGATTAAGACAAACGCTGGCCTTCATCCCCTGCTCTTTAATGGCGCCGATTGTGCGGTGCAGGTGCGGGCAGGTTTCGTAATGCACCGTTAAAACAGATGCCCCCGCCCCGGCAAATGCTTCGATATACTTATCGGGATCCACAATCATCAGGTGAACATCGAGCGGTTTTTGTGCTATTTTTTTCACCTGTTTAATTACCGGTATTCCAAACGAAATGTTCGGGACAAAAACTCCATCCATCACATCGCAGTGAATATAATCGGCATCGCTTGCATTTAAAAGTTCGATATCTTTCCCCAGGTTGCTAAAATCGGCAGCAAGAATGGAAGGTGCAATCAGTGGTTTCATGAATATTTAACGGTTATTGACCGAGGTATGCTTTGAGCAACCGGTTCCGGTATTGATTTTTTAACTTTTTTATGGACTTTTCTTTTATTTGCCTCACCCGCTCGCGTGTAAGGCCAAACTCATCCCCTATTTCTTCCAGTGTGTGTGGCAGGCAACCGTTCAACCCGAAATAGTACCGGAGGATTTGCGCTTCCCGCTCGCCGAGTGTGGCCAGTGAACGCTCTATTTCCATTCTTAACGAACTGTTAATTAGCTCATTATCCGGACTTGGAGAATCTTCATTCAGCAGCACATCGTACATATTATTGGCCTCTTCATCGCGCAGGGGTGCATCCATTGAAACATGAATGTTTGAAAAATTCATGGAATCTTCCACTATCTCTGGCCGCGATTCCATCAGATCGGCCAGTTCGTCAACGGTGGGTTCCCGCTGAAACTCCTGTTCCAGCTGGTTAAAGGCTTTATTGATTTTGTTAATGGAACCAATTTTGTTCAACGGAAGCCGTACAATCCGCGATTGTTCTGCAATGGCCTGTAAAATGGACTGTCTGATCCACCAAACAGCATATGAAATGAACTTAAACCCACGGGTTTCGTCAAAACGTTCGGCTGCCTTTATCAATCCCAGGTTCCCCTCGTTGATCAAGTCGGGCAAACTTAAACCCTGGTTTTGATATTGTTTGGAAACAGACACAACAAACCGCAAATTCGCTTTCACTAATTCTTCGAGTGCTTTTTGATCCCCTTTTTTGATACGTTTGGCAAGTTCAACTTCTCGTTCGGCAGACAACAGCTCCACTTTACCAATTTCGTGCAAGTACTTATCAAGCGATAATGTATCGCGATTTGTTACTTGTTTGGTTATTTTAAGCTGTCTCATAAAGTTGGTATTACTTTGGGTAAACTTAAATGATTTGAGCTAAAAAAAATAAATATTCTATTATCGTCCAAAATTAACATACATTTTCAATTATCCTATACGGAAAACTTCTTGCTTAGTTAGCAAAACATGTATATTTCTATATTGTTCAACATTTTTTCAGCTTTACAGGGTATTTAACAGGAATTCTTTAAATGCCTGAAACCCTTTTCCCATCGTAACACTGTGTTTTTCACCTTTCATAAAACCAGCCAGTTTTTCGGGAAGGGGAACATTCTCTTTTCCAACAATTGTTTCCACCGTTTCCGTAAATTTTGCCGGGTGTGCAGTTTCCAGAAAAATCCCGGTCTGGTCAGCAGAAAGATAATTTTCGAGCGCCTGGTAACCACAGGCGCCATGCGGATCGCACAAATAGCCGGTCCGGGAAAAAACGGCTTTTACCGTTTCTTTTATTTGAGCATCCGAAAAACGATATCCTTTTATACGGGCAGAAATTTCCGCATGCCGGCTATCATAAAGATCGAGTATGCGGGCAAAATTACTCGGCGTCCCCACATCCATAGCGTTGGCAATGGTTTCAAC
>CAYRBS010000162.1:0-5945 GCA_964422335.1 uncultured Mariniphaga sp.
TGAATGTGGAAGCATTTAAGGCAGGAAGGAAATTTGCAACCGAAAAAACAGCCGGATAGGTTTTCTTTCTGTTCAGTTTAAATTAAAAACCCACGTTCTCTGAACGTGGTCAGAGTACGTTTTATGGGTTTGCCTTTTTCTTTTTGTGAGCTTTCGTGTTTTCGTGATTTTGTGGCTAAAAAATATTGCCACTAAAACTCAAAAGCACAAAATATCACTAAATATGAACGCTTGCAATTAGTATTTTATCCCTTTCAGGTTTATCCCAAAGGCACATCCTATCGGCGTGGATTTTTACTGGTCCTCGTCCGCTGGAGGAGAAAATATAAATCTGAGTAGCGATCTTGCGTATTTCTTCCGGCAGAAAATGAAAGAGAAAGCCCCGATCCTTGCGGACCGGGGCTTTTCGATATAGTAAAATGGATTAGAAAATGGTCTATTCTTCCTGCTGTTCTTCTTCGTAGGCTTTCAGCAGTTCTTCCTGTACTTCGGCAGGAACCTTTTCGTACCCGTCGAATTCCAGGTTGAATACACCCCTTCCGCCGGTAATTGAACTCAGCGAGGTGGCATACCTGTACATCTCTTTTTGGGGCACTTTGGCACTGATTTTTTCCATTCCCCTTTCAGAACCCATACCCATAATCATGGCGCGGCGGCTCTGCAGGTCGCTCATGGCATCGCCCATACGGTCGGACGGTACCCAAACCTCGAGGTTGTATATGGGTTCCAGGATTTTTGGTCCCGCGTTTCTGAATGCCTGGCTAAACGCGTTTCTTCCGGCCAGTTTAAACGAAATTTCGTTGGAGTCAACCGGGTGCATTTTTCCGTCGTAAATATATACGCGAATATCGCGGGCATACGATCCGGTAAGCGGGCCTTCTTCCATTTTTTCCATGATCCCTTTCAGGATGGCCGGATGGAAACGTGCATCGATGGAACCACCCACAATACTGTTCACAAAGATGAGTTTTCCTCCCCACGGAAGCGGGTGTTCCTGTACATCGCGTACCGAAACTTTGTATTCTTTATCTCCGATTTTGAAGGCAGTTTTTGCCTCCGAGTCCTCGGTGTAAGGTTCAATAATCATGTGCACTTCGCCAAACTGACCTGCGCCGCCCGATTGTTTTTTGTGGCGGTAATCAGCCTGAGCCGGTTTGGTGATGGTTTCACGGTAAGGAACTTTCGGTTGAATGTAATGAACGTTAATTTTGTGCACATTGTCGAAATACCATTTGAGCACATTCAGGTGGTATTCGCCCTGTCCGTGTACCAGTAACTGTTTCAGCTCCTTGGAAAATTCGATAACGAATGTGGGATCTTCAAACTTGATTTTACTGAGGATTTCGCCCACTTTCTCATCGTCCGATTCATTTTCCGGTTTAATGGCAATGGTATGTTTCGGTGACGGGAATTTAATGGGTTCGAATGTAGTGTCGGCATCTTTTGTGGTAAGGGTCTGGTTGTACTTTGTCTCTTTTAATTTAACGGTGCAGCCTAAATCGCCGGCTACCAGCGCTTCTACCTTTTCCCGGTTTTTGCCTGCCGATGCAAATACCTGCGAAAGCCTTTCCTTGTTGCTCGTTTTGGTGTTGATAAGATCGAGGCCTTCTGTAATTTTCCCGGACATGACCTTGAAGTAGGTAATTTCCCCTACGTGCGATTCCACGGCGGTTTTAAATACAAACAGGGCAGGGTCACCTGATTCTTCCATTTTCACTTCTTTCCCTTTTATAACCGGTCGCATTGGCCTCTCGTTGGGTACCGGGGCAATATTGACAATAAATTCCATTAAGCGGCCAACCCCAATATCTTTTTTGGCGCAGGTGCAGAACACCGGGTATAAATCGCGTTGCAGCATACCCAGTTTCATTCCTTTACGCATTTCGTCTTCCGATAGCGAACCTTTGTCGAAATAAAGCTCCATCAGTGCTTCTTCATTCTCGGCAGCCATTTCAACCAGTTCGTTGTGCAGCTCTTCCGCTTTTTCTTTTTCTGAATCCGGAATTTCCAGTACTTCGGGTGCTCCTCCGTCGGGTCCGTATTTGTACATTTTCATTTTCAGTACATCGATGATCGACGAAAATTCCGGACCGGAATCCATTGGATATTGCACTACGGTGACCTTGTTCCCGAAACTTGCTTTGCACTTATCGACCGACGCATCAAAATTGGAGTTGTCGTGGTCGAGCTGATTGAAAACAAACATCATGGGAATGTTGGCTGTTTCGGCATGACGACCGGCAGCCTCGGTACCCGATTCTACTCCGTTGGTTGCGTTAATCATGAGCAACGCCAGGTCGGTAACATTTAACGATGATACTACGCCGCCGCACAAATCGTCCATACCCGGGGTATCGAGTATGTTGATTTTTGCACCGTTCATTTCGGTGTACAACAAAGTTGACAGTACCGAATTGCCATATTCCTGTTCAATGTAATTGTGATCCGATACCGTATTTTTTGCGGTAACTTCACCCCTTCTTTTTATTACCCCACCCTCAAGCAGCATGGCTTCTGCGAGGGTGGTTTTTCCACTGCCGGCATTACCTATTAAAGCAATGTTCCTGATTTGTTCAGTTTTGTAAACTTTCATTTTATAATAGTTTTTCGATTCATTTTTGGCCTCTTTTTGCAAAATGCCTGAAAAAGGTCACCAAAATTAGTAATAATTTATTAACGATCAAGTTTATTGTTATTTTTGGGCTTCGATTAAAAAGACATGCTGAGAAAAATCATCATATTTTCAATTTTTATAGTTTCTACTGTACATTTATCTGGTCAGTCAAGTTTTGTGATAAGCGGTAATATTCAGGATAAATCAACCGGGGAGGATTTGAGCGGCGCCACCGTGGTTGTTGAAGAAATTTCCGGGATGGGGGCCGTTTCAAACAGTTATGGGTTCTATTCCCTTTCGTTGCCACCCGGGAAATACAGCGTGCGATTTCAGTTTGTTGGCTACGAGCCACAGGTTATTTGGCTCAACCTTGACCAAAACAGGAAACTGGATATTGAGCTGGAAGAGAAAAATTACGAAATCGGAAATATTGTTGTAACCGGCGAACGCGCCGACAAAAATGTTTCATCGGTTGACATGGGAAGTGTTCAGATGAGGCCGGGGCAGATTGAAAGTATCCCGGTAATATTTGGCGAACCCGATGTGCTGAAAACCCTTCAGCTTACTCCCGGTGTGAAGCCGGCAGGTGAGGGAAATTCAGGTTTTCATGTGCGCGGCGGAGGAATCGATCAGAACCTGATATTGCTTGATGAGGCGCCCGTTTACAGCGCATCGCACCTGCTGGGATTTTTTTCGGTATTTAATTCCGAAGCGCTGAAAAATGCCAGCCTGCTGAAAGGTTCTGTCCCGGCAGAGTATGGGGGGAGGGCTTCGTCGGTGCTCGATATTCAGATGAAAGAGGGCAACCTGAAAGATTTTGGGGTAACCGGTAACCTGGGGCTGATTGCTTCGAACCTGACAGTGGAAGGCCCGCTGGTAAAAGACAAAAGCTCGTTTATAATCAGCGGACGCCGTACCTATGCCGACCTGTTCCTGAATTTTTCAGACGATGAAGACATCCGCGAAACCCATCTGTATTTTTACGATTTGAATTTGAAAACAAATTATAAACTCAATAAAAACAACCGCATTTACCTGTCGGGATACCTGGGGCGCGATGATTTTGGGTACAAAAATGAATTTGGGTTCGACTGGGGCAGCATCACCGGTACCCTTCGCTGGAACCATATTTTCAATGACCGGCTGTTTTCCAATACTTCGGTTATTTTCAGTAACTATTCCTACAACATCTCCATTATGCAAAACCTCGATGTTGAAATCCGTTCAGACATCAAAGATGTGAACCTGAAACAGGATTTTACCTTTTATCCCAACTCATCCAATACCTTTAAATTCGGGGCGAATATTATTTTTCACACCATTTTGCCCGGCGAAATTACGGTGAATGAAAACTCCGGTTTTATCCCGCCCGAAGATATTTCACGGCGGAGAGCCATTGAGTGGGATGCTTATCTTTCAAACAATCAGCGTATTTCAGAAAAATTAAAGTTGTATTACGGGCTGCGTTTGTCGATGTTTAGCAATAAAGGCCCCGGCGAGTTTTATGAGTTTGATGAATACGGTGAGTTAAGCGATACCATTGAATTGACAACGAATGCGTTGTATAAAACCCAGGGGGGAGTGGCCCCGCGGCTGGGTGTGAATTACCGCCTGGGCGGACAAAGTGCGCTGAAAGCTTCCTACAACCGGATGTACCAGTTTTTGCACCTGCTTACAAACACTACCACAACCACCCCCACTGATTTATGGCTGCCAAGCAGCAACAATGTAAAACCACAGGTGGCCGACCAGGTTTCGCTGGGGTATTTTCTCAATTCCAGGGATAACAGGTACGAGTCGTCGCTGGAGGTGTATTATAAAGATTTACAAAATCAGATCGATTATAAAAACGGGGCGGAACTGGTTTTTAATTCAACGGTGGAAGACGAGCTGGTGTTTGGCAGGGGCTGGGCATACGGCGCTGAATGGTTGCTGAAACGGAACAACGGGCGGCTGAACGGATGGCTGAGTTACAACTGGTCGAGAACCATTCGCCAGTTTGATGATATTAATAACGGAAACCCTTTTCCGGCCCGCTACGACCGCACCCACGATGTTTCTGTGGTGGCCATGTACGATATTACCCGGAAGCTGAAGGTTTCGGCAAGCTGGGTTTTTTATACCGGAAATGCTGTAACATTCCCCAGCGGGAAATATGAAATTGACGGTAAACCCATTGGCTACTATACCGAACGCAACGGCTACCGAATGCCCAATTATCACCGGTTGGATTTGGGGCTGGTGTGGCTGCGCAAAAAAACAGACAGGTTTGAATCGAGCTGGAATTTTTCGGTTTACAACGCGTATGCCCGCGAAAATGCCTATTACATCGATTTCAGGCAAAAAGAGAACAACCCAAATGCCACCGAAGCAGTGCAGGTTTCGCTGTTTAAAGCCATTCCTTCGGTGAGTTACCGGTTTAAATTCTGACGCCGTTCCGTGCGGAAATTGCGGGCATGAACCGTTTGGGTTGGAAAAACGTACAGAGAAAATGATGAGTTTAATGAGAGGATGGAAAACATATATAGAGAAATTAATTCCCGGGGGGCTGCTATTGCTTCTGCTCCTTGCCGGTTGCGAAAAAGTGATCGATGTGGATTTAAACGAAGCTGATCCGCAAGTGGTGGTGGAAGGGAATTTATCGCATACTGACAACGAAGTAACGGTGCGTATCACGAAAACGGGCAGTTACTTTAATGAAACCCCGCAGCAGCAGAAGGTTTCGGATGCGGTGGTTATCCTTGAAAATTCTTCCGGAGAGGAGTTTCTCATTGAAGAAAAAGGGGAGGGGTTCTACCAAACAGATTTGATTGTTTCGCAGCCGGGCGATGAATACAAACTGAAGGCAGAAGTTGACGGCACTGAATATTCGGCTGCTTCCACCCTGAACCCTGCTGTAAGCATCGACTCACTTGGTTTTGAATATTACCGGGAAGCCCGGTTTTTTGAAGGCGGATACCGGATTATTCTTTGGTTTTCCGACCCGGCCGGGGTTGATAACTACTACCGGATAAAAGTGTATAAAAACGGAATGCTCCTGAACGACGTGAATGATTTAATTGTGTTCGACGACAGCGGGGGGCTGGACGGAAAAATAGTCCAGATACGGTTGCGGGGCCAAACATTTGATCCCGGCGACAAAGCCCTCGTTAAACTGATTTCGCTCGATGAAAATGCCTGGAAATACTTTTCAACTTTTCGGGATGTGGTCAATACCAATCCCGGCTCTCCGGCGCCAGCCAATCCTGTTTCCAATTTCAACAACGGTGCGCTGGGTTACTTTTCCGCCTCCTCATACGACTCAAAAACTATCGAGTTAGCGGAGTAATGA
>CAYRBS010000163.1:0-5913 GCA_964422335.1 uncultured Mariniphaga sp.
AAAAAAAATTCCTTTGTGATTTTGAAAAATTGTTTACTTTTGTCACACCAAAATAAAGGGGTGCCATAGCTCAGTTGGTAGAGCAACGGACTGAAAATCCGTGTGTCCCTGGTTCGATTCCAGGTGGCACCACTTTCAAAAATTAAGTCCGGCTGAAATTTTATATTTACAGCGGGATTTTTTTTGCGGGAAAAAATTTGAATCCCGGAAGATGGGCTCTTTCAAAATCCGGGGATTAGTTTTCGTTCAGCACCAAATCCATTTCTCCCTTTTTCAGGTTAAAACACAGGATACTGCCGGTATTTCCGGTATAAAAGGTATTGGTTTTGATATTATTTACATGTTGAACTTTTTGTAGCGGACTTCCATTTTTTATCCGCACTGCATCGATAGCGGGTTCAATTTCCAGCGTAAAATCATCACAGTCATAAGCGGCGTTTAATTTTACAGAGTTTCCGGATATATGAATGGCCGTTGTTTCCTTAGCAGCCCAGTACCGGGCAATTTCGCTGAGTTTCATCCATGTTAAATGGTTGTATTTTTGATTCAGTCGTTTCACCACTTTTTTGAAAATATTGAAGCCGGTTTTTTCACCGTTAAAATATATGCCGGGCCAGTGGCACACCATTATTGCAGGTTCGCCGCTGTCTATTACCTCCACCATGCGCCCTTTCTGAAGATCCTCTGTAATAAACTTATCTGCATCTCCAGCCACAAGTCCGTCCCATCCTCCAAACCAATCGCCGGTGCAGCCGACAATGGAAACCACGCAATTTGAACGGTTGCTGTTGTGGCCCGAGGGGAATATTACCCGTGGAGCGACGCTTTTATTTTTTTCTGTATATAAATCGCGGAAATAATGGGGGATTTCGGCGCCATAAACATCGCGTACTGCCTGGAAACTGCTAATTGCCAGGTTTTCAGGATTTCGGCTCCCGTAACCTCCCGGGGTGGTGATTCCTTCGCACGGGAGGCCGGCATCTTTTAAAATTTGAAGGGCATAGGACTGGTATTCACCCAGTTCATCGGCACTTTTGTTTTGGCTCCACTCCCAGTTTTCCATGAATTCGGGTGTAGCCTGTTCAAACGGTTTGCCGGTTTTAATGTCAATAACGCGGGTGTGGCTTACCATTTCGGGATGGATGTCCCAGTTGGGCATGATAATCTCACGGATGAGGTTCAGGCTGTCTTCCAGTTCACGTTTTGACCAGCCCGGTATAAATCGGTTCACCCAACCTGTACAGGCAGGGTAGGGAACCACACTGTATTTCCCTTTGACACCGTTGTCGAGGCTCCATTCGCCAAATTCGCGAACAAAGCTGTCCGGAATTTCACGGGGAAGTTTTCGCCAGTCTTGTTTGTAGTTTTCGGGAAAAACCTCGGCAAATTGCGGGATGCCAAAATGGGCCATGTTTACAAGGCAGGTAGAGTCGTCAATTATCAGGCTGACCGGCACCCGGTTTCGCGGGTTTACCACTTTTACTTTTGGCTGGTTTTTATTCAGTAATTCTGAAGGAGGCGTTAAAATCATTGCAATTCCTGCCCGGCTGGTAGTTTTTACAAATTCGCGGCGATTTTGGCTCATGGTTGTTATCGTTTGATTTGGTTAAAGTTACTGCATTATTTTTTTACCAACTCAGCATTATCAACATTCAACTTTAGCGGGTTGATCTCTTCGCCCCAGTAAATGGTTGTATGTGGGAAAGGTATTTCAATATTTTTTTCGTCAAATGCTTTTTTCAGTCGTTTTCGATATTCCCGGCCAATGTTCCATTGTTGGATGGGTTTGGTTTTTATGCGCGCTTTAATAATTAATGCACTGTTTCCAAACTGGTCCAGTCCGAAAATTTCGATAGGCTCCAGGATATCTTTTTTAAAATTCTCATCGTTTTGCAAGTTGTCCCCTACTTCGCGCATTACTTCCATTACGGTATCCACGTTTTCTTTATAGGCTACCCCAATGTCGAATACCATCGCCGACCATTCCTTGGTCATGTTCGAAAGTGTGTTAATTTTTCCATTCTGGAAAACGTGGACGACCCCTGAGAAATCGCGCAGGGTAATGGTGCGCAGTTCAATATTTTGTACCAGTCCACCGGTGCCGTTAATTACTGCCACATCGCCGGTGCGAACCTGGTTTTCGAGTAAAATAAAGAATCCGGAAATAAAATCTCTGACCAATTCCTGCGAGCCAAAACCAATGGCTATACCAATAATTCCCGCGCTGGCCAGCAGTGGGCCTATGTCAACCCCGAATTTTCGCAACATAATCATTAAAAATACACCCCACAGAGCAATTTTTGTAATCCCCGAAAGAATTCCAATTAAGGTGTATATCCGTTTTTCAACTTCATTTACATCTCCTTTATCCGACTTTTGTGCCCTGCTGACAAGTGTCTTTTTTAACCTGTTCAACGAAAATGCCAGCAGGCGGAAGAGGATAATCAGAACTATGATAGTGATAATCAATCCAGGTAGTTCGCTGATTGTCCACTCTTGAATACTTGTTGAAATTTTCCCCCAATAGTCGGTAGTAAATAATTTTTCCATATTTCGCTGTTTATATTTTTTAAAAGTTGGATGAATTTAAGTAATAAAATTTAACCAATCAATTATTTTTTTGAGAAAGGCCAATAGTTCCTTTTTGTGTAACCAGGCTGCGTACCGGATGGGTTTTTGGGATGCCTGATGAAGTAGGTTGCATTCAGATAACCGGCAATTGGTTGTTTCCAAACATTACCTGTTGCAGCTTAAACCTTTTGGTTCTGTAATGGTCGAAAAAAGAGTTGCAACATACATTATGAAGAAGAAAACTTTTTTTTCTGCGATTGTTCAGTGGCTCCAATCTACTGAAATGTTTGCACAGCCGTCGAAGCAAATTCCCGGCAGGTGGCAGCTTTATGAATATTATACCGAACCGGCCGATGGTCTTGTAAATGTGAAAGAGGAGCAATTAGAAAGGGAAAACAAGTTTTGGGAGTTGGAGTTTTCAGGTGAGGGAAATTTCTCGCACAAGAAAAATATTCCCCTTCAGGTGCTTGCAGATAAGGATTCATGGGAATGGAGCCTTTCCCGGAATTTTATAATATTTATTCACCCCCACGATTTCAGGAAAAATGAAACGTTCCAGTTTGCCATTGAAAAAGGAGACCTGAAGCTGCTGAAAAAAGATGTTTCGGGCCGTATCGAACTTTTTGGTTTTTTCCGAAAACTGAACAAAGCTGTTTAACCCTGCTTTTTTTGGGTGCTGGAGATAGCAGGACAGGTAAAAATTATTAATTTCGGGCAAATTAATCACTATAAATTAATGGTAATGTCAAAAATCAAATTATTCCTGTTGCTCTTTTTTTGTGGAGCGACACTGGCCCATGCACAAACCGACGATGGTGTTTTACGGATGAATGAATTCAGGAATCCGAAAAAACGGCCGGTCATTCAAATACCTGATATCGGGGAGTTTCAAACCCTGAAATGCGATTTTCATATGCACACGGTATTTTCCGATGGCCATGTTTGGCCGAATGTACGGGTGCAGGAAGCATGGCAGGAAGGGTTGGATGTACTCGCCATCACCGATCACGTGGAATATACACCTCATTCGGCTGATGTGACAGTGAATCACAACCGCGCCTGGGAACTGGCAAAAGGGATGGCCGAAGAGAATAACCTGGTTTTTATAAAAGGAACAGAGATAACCCGGCAAACCCCTCCGGGCCACTTTAATGCCCTTTTTATTGGCGATGCATCGGAATACATCGAAGAGCGGGATGGCAACGAAATGGATAAGAAAGCCATTACCAAAGCATCAGATCAGGATGCATTTATTTTCTGGAACCATCCCGGGTGGAAGGTAAATCAGATTGAAGGCTCGTATGAATGGATTGATTTTGTGGATGAGTTGAACAGGGAAAACATGCTGCACGGAATTGAAGTTTTTAATGGCTTCGGGTTCCATAAAAAAGCGCTCGACTGGGCTGTTGATAACAATTTGACTGTAATGGGAACTTCTGATATTCATAACCTGGTGGAGCACGATTATAACCTGGGCGATTATGTGCACCGTTCCATGACACTGGTATTTGCAAAAGACAGGACGGCAGAGGGTGTCAGGGAAGCCCTGGAAGCAGGCCGGACAGTTGCCTGGGCAAGCAAGTATATTGCCGGGAAAGAGGAACATGTTAGCGAATTGTTTAATGCGTGTGTTGAAATGGGGCCGCATTTCCATTCAAAAGGAGACAGGAATTATTACGAAATAAAAAACAACAGCGATTTATATTTTGAACTCGAACTGAAATCGGGTGACGGAACAACAAAGGTAACCCTATTCCCGCGTTCTTCACAGGTTATTACAGCAGCCGGCAACCAGGAAAGTCTGGAGTATGAAGTGGTAACCGCCTTTGTAAGGAGCGATAAAAACCTGGTGGTTGATTTCTCTTTGGAATAATTTAATGCCCTTACCATCTTCCGTTTCCAAAACGCGGGTTGACCACATTGTTATAAATAGAGCCGAAAGTGTAAGATAAACCGATACGACCATAGGTGCTGTATGCAGTTGCCAGCTCCTGCAACTGCAACAGGATGTCGGCCTCTGAGAGTTCACCTCTTGCCAGCGAAAGCTGATCGTGGATGCGGGCTACCCTGCCGTAAATATCAAGTGAGAGGCCTTTGAAAATACGGATTTCAAGATCGCCGCTCAGCTCTATGCGGTTTTTTGAAAAATCGTTCAGGTAGTTGGAGCCTTCAAGTGAAATATTGATGGAACCCCATTTTTCCTGAACCTGGTAGGCTATTTGTAGCTGATGCTCTGCCAAATCTTCTTTTATTTTTCCGTAAATAGTTGTGTCGTTATATTGATTTAACGAGACACCCACTCCATATAAAAACCGGAGCTGACGATGGGTTGATTCGGAATAGGGGAAAAGATTGTATTCAATGGAAGGGAAAATGTCGGTACTGAATTTAATATTACTGAAACTGGAAGTGAGCAAATCAACCCTGCTGCCTATCGACCAGTGTTGTCCCAAACTTTTAACCACAAGATTTTCCAACTCCACTTCTTTTTTTTCTTTTTTGAATGTTTCCTCATCGTAAGTATATTTTGTACGGCTGAGCCGATGGTCGAATTCTACTTCTATTTTCCAATCCGGGGTAATTTTGGTGGCCTCAACTGAATTCCTGAATGAGAATTCCTTGTAAGATTCTTCCGATTCAAATCGCGGACTGGTTTCAATCTCAAATACCCAGTTATTCCATTTATCGGTAATGTCTACTGCTTCTGAATCACCATTATATTCAATGTTAACCTCTTTGAAAACAGGAGTTCGGGCTACATAACGCATCATTCCCATTTTCATCATATCTGTTCTTCCTTCCCTGATTTCTTCATCGGTGTCGTTTGGTCCTGAAGTGTAAATCAGTGTATCATTCATTCCTTCAAATTTTTCTTGCCCTGAAAAAAAGTAGGAATATTCCCGACCGCCACTACCAGTTGTCTGGCGTGTTTCACGGATGTAAAGTTCAGCTTCTTTTACATCCCGGACATAATTCACGTAAGGAATCTCCCTTCGGATGTGGTTCATGTCGCACCTTTCACAGTCGATGAAAATGTGAACTGCTTCATCTCTCAGATTATCAGGTAAGCCTTCTTGTGAGTATGAAATGCTTACAAAAGCAAATGAAATCAGTAAAAAGCAAAATAGTTTTGTATTTATCATAAACGCATTATTTGTGTAATTTGACAGGAGGGAATCTTGGTGGTTTAATTAAATTTTCTAATTTAAAGTGATTCTTAATTGGGAGGTGTTTTAGTTTTATAAATGGAAAGAGCAGCCGGAAAAGGTTCCAGTGCCCGTTCGAATATTCCAAGTGAGAAAGCTATGGTAAGCCCGTAGTTTGTAATGGGAACCCCGGCCT
>CAYRBS010000164.1:0-5887 GCA_964422335.1 uncultured Mariniphaga sp.
GTTTTTTCCGGATTTATAGCTACGCTGCGTGCAGGGAAAATCGCGAAATTCAAAAAGAGGATAAAACAAATCCATTTTATCCTGTTTTTTGCCTGCGGTATTTTATTTTCGGTTTTCAATATTTCAACATTCGTTGCGGTGAAATGCCGGCCGGTAGTTTCTTTTTTCTGCGATAATAACCAAATTAACAGGAATAAAAAAACCTGCCCCAAAACCGGAACAGGTTTTTATGTTATTTTCATGAAAAGCCTTCTGCCGGACAAACTCTCCGGGCATCAGTAAAATGATGCCAACTGCAGGTGGCTTTTCGATTGATTTATTTTCCGGGGCGGAGTTTCCTCACCGCCGCACCTGTCTGCCACATCTCCGATTCACGCATTTCTTTTAATTCAGCGTTCAGGCTGGTTTTATAGTCGGAGCTGCTGGTTGAATCCAACACGCGCTTGGTTTCGACGCCTGATTTTACGCTTTCATACAATTCGTTAAAAACCGGAAGGGTCGCTTCACGGAATTTATGCCTCCAGTCGAGCGCACCGCGTTGGGCGGTTGCGCTGCAGTTGGCATACATCCAGTCCATCCCATTTTGGTCCACAAGGCGGATGAGGCTTTGGGTAAGTTCTTCCACTGTTTCGTTGAAAGCTTCGGACGGACTGTGTCCATTGTCGCGCAATACTTTGTACTGGCCTTCCATAATTCCGGCCAGGGCGCCCATCAATACACCGCGTTCGCCTGTAAGGTCGGAAAATACTTCGTTTTCGAAAGTGGTGGGGAACAGGTAGCCCGAACCAATAGCAATACCCAATGCAAGGGTACGTTCTTCGGCTTTCCCGGTAAAGTCCTGGAAAATGGCGTAACTTGAGTTAATGCCGTTGCCAGCCAAAAAGTTGGTGCGGACGCTGGAGCCCGATCCTTTTGGAGCAACCAAAATAACATCGATATTTTTCGGTGGAATTACTCCTGTCTGTTCTTTGTAAGTAATGGAAAAACCATGCGAAAAGTAAAGGGCATCCCCTTCATTCAGGCAGGGTTCCAGTTTGGGCCACAAAATACGCTGGGCCGCGTCGGAAACCAGGTATTGAATGATGGTACCTTTTTTTGCCGCTTCTTCTACCGGGAAAAGTGTTTCGCCCGGCACAAAGCCATCCTTTACTGCCTTATCCCAGTCTTCCTTAAATTCCGGAGCCTGGCCGATAATTACGTTGAACCCGTTGTCTTTCATGTTCAGCGCCTGGGCGGGGCCCTGAACGCCGTAGCCAATAATGGCGATGGTTTCGTCTTTTAACACTTCGCGTGCTTTTTCCATAGGAAATTCTTCGCGGAGGACGACTTTTTCGGTTACTCCGCCAAAGTTAATTTGTGCCATAATTCTTTATTATTGTTATGAATTTTAATTTTCTTTTTGCAAACGGTGCAAATTTATCATTTTTTATTCAGTTTTTGCACTAATTTCTAATCCAGGCTTTCGAGCATGGCATCCCTTTCTTTCAGGAATTCAGAGAGCCGCTCGATGGGATCGCGGGTTAGTGCCACACGCCCCGAACGTATAAACTGCATTACCTTTATTTTGTTCAACTCTTCGAACAAAGCCTGGGTTTCTTCTTTGTGCCCCGTTTTTTCGATTACGGTATATTCTTTTGTGATTTCAAGAATTCGTGCCCCTGAGTTACGTACCACTTTTTCGATGGTATCGTTTTCATAAAGTGCTTCGGTTGGCACTTTGTAGAGTGCAATTTCCTGGTAAATCATCTCTTCGTTGGTATGGTAAAACGCTTTTAAAACATCGATTTGTTTTTCAACCTGCCCAACAATTTTTTCTACCATTTCCTTGGTTGCGGTAATCACAATGGTGAATTTGTAAACTCCGTTAATGGCTGATGCCGAAACGGTCAGGCTGTCGATGTTCACTTTTCTGCGTGTAAACACAATGGTAATGCGTGTCAGTAACCCAATATGGTTTTCGGAATAAACCGTTATTATATGTTCTTTTTTCATGATTTCTAAACTTTAAATTTTAAACGTTGGAACTAAATTTTTACGGTTCGAGCATTACTTCTGAAACGGATGCCCCGGAAGGTACCATTGGGAAAACATTGTCCTCTTTTTCAATTACTACTTCGAGTACGTATGGTCCGTCGTGGTCGAGCATTTTTTGAATACCGCTTTCCAGGTCATCGCGTACTTCCACTTTGTGGGCATCTACCCCGAAACCTTTTGCAATGGCTATAAAATCGGGGTTTTGCAGTTCGGTGAACGAATACCTTTTTTCAAAGAAAAGTTGCTGCCACTGACGCACCATTCCGAGGAAGTTGTTGTTCAGAACGATGATTTTTACCGGCAGTTTATTTTGTGCAATGGTTCCCAGTTCCTGGATGGTCATTTGAAATCCGCCATCGCCAATAACAGCGAAAACGGTCCGGTTGGGAGCCCCAAGCTGTGCGCCCATGCCAGCCGGAAGTCCGAATCCCATTGTTCCCAGGCCACCGGAGGTTACATTGCTGCGGGGATGCCTGAATTTGAAATAACGGGAGGCAACCATCTGGTGCTGGCCCACGTCGGTTACCAAAATGGCTTCGTGGTTGGTTTTGTCGCCGGCTATCCGAATAACCTCGCCCATTGTTAAACCGGGTTTTTCAGGAAAGAGTTCTTTATGGATAATTTTCTCATCCTCTATTTTACTACACTCTTTGAACCGGTTCAGCCAATCGTCGTGCCTGTTTGCTTTTACATTATCGGTCAGCATCTTCAGCGATTTTTTCGCATTTCCCAAAATGGCGACATCGGCATTTTTTATCTTATTGATTTCAGCAGGATCAATTTCGAGGTGGATAATTTTTGCATTGGCAGCGTAGGATGAAACCTTCCCGGTAACACGGTCATCGAAACGCATGCCCACTGCAATAATTACATCGGCCTCGTTGGTTAACAGGTTGGGGCCGTAGTTTCCGTGCATTCCCAGCATTCCCACGTTCAATGGGTGATCAGTGGGCATTGCCGAAAGTCCGAGCAATGTCCAGGCAGCAGGTGTTCCGGTTTTCTCAACAAAGGCTTTCAGCTCTTCTTCCGCGCTGCCAATAATGACACCCTGGCCAAACAACAACAGCGGCTTTTTGGCGGCATCGATTATTTCTGCAGCTTCTTTTACTTTAAAGGGATTGACAGGAGCTTCCGGTACATAACTCCTGATTTTCCGGCATTTTTTGTATGTATAATCCAGTTCACCAAACTGGGCGTCTTTTGTAATATCGATTAAAACCGGCCCCGGACGGCCCGACTTTGCAATGTAAAAAGCCTGTGCGATTGTTTCGGGTATTTCGTCGGGTGACGTTATCTGGTAGTTCCATTTGGTAACGGGCATGGAAATACCCACTACATCCGACTCCTGAAATGCATCGGTACCCAGCAGCGGTGAAGCTACCTGTCCGACGATGCAGACCATGGGAATGGAATCGAGCATGGCATTTGCAATTCCCGTGATGAGGTTGGTTGCCCCCGGCCCGGAGGTTGCAAAGCAAACTCCCGGCTTTCCTGTAACACGGGCGTAGCCGTCGGCAGCGTGGACCGCTCCCTGTTCATGACGGGTAAGAATGTGTTTTACACTCTTGTCGTGATCGTAAAGTGCATCGTAGATGGGCATGATAGCCCCTCCCGGATACCCGAAAATGGTATCAACTCCTTCTTCCAGCAATGAAAGAATAACGGCTTGTGATCCGGAAACTTTTTTCGTACTCATATTTTCAAAAATTTTAATTATTTCCAATTTATTTATTAATCGATTAAACGTACTGCTCCCATGTCGGCTGAAGAAACCAGGCTGGCATAAGCTTTCAGTGCTTTGGATACTTTTCTTTGTCGTTCGCCCGGCTTGAAAGCCTTGTTCCCTTTTGCGTTTTCTGCATTCCTGCGTTGTTCCAGCTCTTCATCGGAAATGAGCAGATTGATGGAACGTTTAACAATATCGAATTCAATTTTATCGTTGTTTTGAATCAGCCCGATGGCACCCCCAGCAGCTGCTTCGGGCGAAACATGTCCGACAGAGAGCCCTGATGTGCCGCCGGAAAAACGTCCGTCGGTTATCAGGGCACAATCTTTATCCAATTGCATCGATTTCAGGTATGAAGTAGGGTAGAGCATTTCCTGCATTCCCGGGCCACCCTTGGGGCCTTCGTAACGAATAACTACCACATCGCCCTTTTGCACGGTGTCGTCGAGGATTCCATTCACGGCATCTTCCTGCGAGTCGAACACTTTGGCTGTACCGGTAAATTTAAAAATGGAGGAATCTACACCGGCTGTTTTTACAATACAGCCATTTTCTGCGATGTTGCCATACAAAATGGCTAATCCGCCGTCTTTGCTGTAGGCGTGTTCCGCGTCGCGGATACAACCTTTTTCACGATCGGAGTCCAGTTCGGTGTAATAATTTTCCTGCGAGGCCATAACCAGGTTGCGTCTTCCATCGCCGGGCGATGAGAGAAATCGTTTCATCGCATCCCCGGAAATTTTTTCACGTGTAATATCATATTCTGCAATGGCTTCTTTTAAGGTACGGCCATCGATTCGGTTTACCGAGGTTTCCAGCAGTCCTGCACGGTCGAGTTCCCCCATAATGGAAAGGATTCCGCCTGCGCGGTTTACATCCTGAACGTGGTAGTGCGAACTGGGTGCAACTTTACACAGGTTGGGGGTTACGCGCGACAGCCGGTCGATGTCCTGCATGGTGAATTCCACTCCTGCTTCGTGGGCAATGGCCAGCAGGTGCAATACCGTGTTGGTGGAACCGCCCATGGCAATGTCGAGCTTCATGGCGTTCAAAAAGGCATCGCGTGTTCCGATATTCCTGGGCAGCACCGATTCGTCGCCTTCGAAATAATATTTTCTGGTAGCGGTAACAATTTTTTCAACTGCTTCTTCAAAAAGTTTTTTCCGGTTGGCATGGGTGGCCACAATGGTTCCGTTGCCGGGCAGTGCGAGCCCGATGGCTTCAGCCAGGCAGTTCATTGAGTTGGCGGTAAACATGCCCGAGCAGGAACCACAGGTAGGACAGGCATTTTGTTCAACAACCGAAAGTTCCTCGTCGGAAACCGATTTGTCGCCGGCCATTACCATCGCATCTACCAGGTCGAAGTGTTTTTCGCCAATTTCACCGGCCTCCATGGGACCACCTGAAACGAATACCGCGGGAATGTTCAGGCGCATGGCAGCCATCAGCATGCCGGGGGTAATTTTATCGCAATTTGAAATGCAAACCATGGCATCTACTTTATGTCCGTTGCACATGTATTCCACACTGTCGGCAATCACATCGCGCGAGGGGAGCGAGTACAACATCCCGTCGTGCCCCATGGCAATCCCGTCGTCGATGGCAATGGTATTGAATTCGGCGGCAAAGTAACCTTGTTCTTCAATAAGGCCTTTCAGGTATTGCCCGATGTCGTGCAGGTGGGCATGGCCCGGTACAAACTGGGTAAATGAGTTGACTACAGCAATTACCGGACGTCCAAAGTGTTCTTCTTTCATCCCGTTGGCGCGCCAAAGGCTCCTTGCCCCGGCCATTCTGCGACCCTGTGTAGTGGTGTTGCTTCGTAATGGAATTTGCATACTTTTTAGTCTTTTTACGATGTTTTTTTATTAAAAAAGCCTTTCCCGGTTTCGGGAAAGGCTTGTAAATATCTTTTCAATACATATACTATTAACCCATCCCGGTAATTTCTGGAACGACCACGAGAATGACTAGAATATATGTAGCGAATAATTTCATTAACTAAATTTTCATTTATGCAGGCAAATGTAAAAACTAAATTTATAAATCAAAACGATTTAAAAGTAAAATTGTGTTTTTCCTGCTAAATTTAAATTTAGGTGTAGTTTTTAGTTGGAAAATGATTTA
>CAYRBS010000165.1:0-4270 GCA_964422335.1 uncultured Mariniphaga sp.
CCACGGACTTCATCTTCCATCATAAAAGTGATTGGTGTAGGTGGAGGAGGCTGCAACGCGGTCAATCATATGTTCGATGAGGGAATTGCCGGAGTGGATTTTATTATTTGCAATACCGATTGGCAGGCCATGGAAAACAGCCCGGTGCCGGTGAAAATACAGTTGGGGGTTACCCTCACCGAAGGGCGTGGCGCCGGCAATATGCCCCACATGGGTGAAGAAGCTGCCCGCGAGAATTATGAAGACATTAAAAATGTATTGAAAGAAAATACAAAAATGCTCTTTATTGCTGCCGGTATGGGCGGGGGCACCGGAACAGGCGCCGCCCCGGTAATTGCCAGCCTTGCACGCGAACTCGATATTCTAACCATTGCAGTGGTAACCGTTCCTTCGCCTGCCGAGGGCAAAAAGCGGTTCGGACAGGCAATGGAGGGTATTAAAAAACTGGGTGGTTATGTGGACAGCATGCTGGTTGTGAGCAATCAGCGCCTGCACAGCATATTTGGCGACCTGCCTGCCCGCAAGGCCTTTAAAATGGCCGACAATATTGTGTCCACTGCCGTGAAAGGGGTGGCCGAAATCATTACCCTCCATGGAAATGTAAATATTGATTTTACAGATGTTTATACGGTAATGAACGACAGCCGGGTTTTTATTATGGGTACCGGCGTTGCTACGGGTGAAGGGCGCGCCATGAAAGCAGTGAACGAAGCCCTGGAATCGCCTCTGCTCGACAGCAACGATATTTACGGTACAACAAATATTTTGCTCAATATTATTTCGGGGAAAGAGGAAATTACCATTGGTGAGATAGGCGAAATTATTGAAACCCTGCAGGAGCGGGCAGGGAAGGAGGCAGATATTATCTGGGGAAACGGCTACGACGAGAATTTGGGCGAAAAGGTAAGCGTAACCATTTTGGCTACCGGGTTTAAAACCAATCCCAACCAGTTGCTCCAGCCCCGTGAAGAACCCGAAAAATATAACCTCGGGGAAGAAGAGAAAACAGAGGTGGCCGCTTCCGGTGAATCGGAAGAAATCGTTGAATCTGAACCGGAAGAGATGGTATTCGAAACGGAAATGGCAGGCCCGGAAAGGGAGTCAGCTTACAGGTCCGGTGTTTCCGGCAAAAAAAATCACAAGCGGGAGAAAACCTCTTTTATGCAAAAGAGAAAAGAGAAAAAGAAAAAAAAGAAGGCTGAAGAGCCTGTTAACCAGAATAATATTGATAACTGGTTTTATAAAAATTTTGGACTCGGCAGGTTGTTTGAAGACGATGATCAGCCGTTGGATGAATAATGTTTGTTTAACCTGAAAAAAACAACGAGATGACAGAGAAGATGGCAAATTTCAATTTCCGGGAAAAAGCGGGCGCGGCAATAAAAGTTGTGGGCGTTGGCGGTGGAGGCGGAAATGCCTTAAATTATATGTTTGAACAAGGAATACGCGATGTAGATTTTGTTATTTGCAATACCGATTCCCAGGCGCTGGATGCCAGCCCGGTACCCACAAAGGTTCAGCTGGGGGCATCGCTTACCGAAGGTCGTGGCGCCGGCAATAAACCTGCGGTGGGAAAACAGGCCGCCCTCGAAAATATCGAGGATGTGAGGAAATCTCTTTCCAATAACACAAAAATGGTGTTTGTTACCGCCGGAATGGGAGGCGGAACCGGAACAGGCGGAGCTCCGGTAATTGCTGAGTCGTGCAGCTCCGAAGGGTACCTCACGGTGGGCATTGTTACCATTCCGTTCAGGAATGAAGGAAAACGCCGGATAAAACAGGCCATCGACGGAATTGCCGAACTCGAGGACCATGTGGATGCCCTGTTGGTGATTAATAACGAACGAATTCGCGAAATGTATGGCGATTTTGGGATTTCGGAAGCTTTTTCAAAGGCGGATAATGTGCTGGCTTCCGCAGCCAAGGGGATTGCCGAAATTATTACGGTCCCCGGCTATATTAACGTTGACTTCGCCGATGTGGAAACGGTAATGCGTAAAAGCGGACTGGCACTGATGGGCACGGGAATTGGCAACGGGGAAGACCGGGCAACCGAAGCCGTTGAAAAAGCACTTAATTCTCCGTTACTGAACAACAGCGATATTCGCGGTGCAAAGAATATTTTGCTGAATATCACCTCTGGCACAAAAGAAGTGACCATGGACGAAGTGGGGAAAATTACCGATTACCTGCAAAACAAAGCAGGTTTTGTGGCCGACCTGATTTGGGGAAACGGGAAGGATGAAAAACTGGGGGAAGAAATCTCTGTTACCCTTATTGCCACAGGCTTTGGAAAAAGTTCCATTGCCGAAATTACAGGCGAAAGGAAAATGGAAAAAGAAACCCATACTCTACAAGAGAATCCGGCTGATGAAGAACAGCTGGAATCAGGTCCTGCTGTTTCAAAAAAAGAAACGGTTGCTTCCGACCAGAAAACGCTCCGTTTTAACGAATCTGAAGAAAGTTCCGGCGACGATCTGGAGTTTGAAGTCCTGTATCCCCAAACCTCCAGGGAACGCAAAAATCCGGGAGACAATACCAAAATGGACTTTGCCGCGGCCACCGATGAGGACCTGGATGAACTGGAAAATATTCCCGCCTACAAACGCAGGCAGTTGCGGATGAACGATCCGAAGTACAAGAAAAAATTTTCCAGCTATTCGGTGAACAGCGAAAACAAACTGACGGATAAAAATTCGTACCTTCACAATAAGGTAGATTAACTAAAAAAAATCAGTTATGTCACTTTTTGAACAGATCAACAACGACATGAAGGAAGCCATGAAAGCCCGCGATAAAGAGAGGCTGGAGGCTTTACGGAACATTAAAAAGGTGATGATTGAAGCCCGGGCGGCAAAAGGGGCCGGCACAGAACTCACCGATGAAGAATCGCTGAAAATTATTTCCAAACTGGCCAAGCAGGGCGCCGATTCGGCTGCCATTTACAAAGACCAGGGCAGGGAAGAACTTTACAGCCAGGAAATGGCGCAGGTTGCTGTTTATGAGAAGTACCTCCCTGAAAAACTTTCTGACGAAGCGCTTACCCAGGCGGTAAAAGAGATTATCGAAAAAACCGGGGCAACTTCCATCAAAGAAATGGGGAAAGTTATGGGCATGGCGACAAAAGCACTGGCCGGAAAAGCCGAAGGGGGCGACATCGCAGCCAAGGTGAAGGAGTTGTTATCGTAAAGGGTTAGCACACCCGAATCAAGGTCAGCAACAGCGATAATTCCTGATTAATCATCGTCGTCGTCATCGGAAATCTGGTCGGCCACATGGTCCAGATCGGCGTATTTGTCTTCGTAATCCTGCTTTACTTCATTTCTCAGGAACCCGTCATCATCAAAATCGTTGTCATCATCCACAATCTGAATGGCTTCATTTTCCGTCATCCTGAGCATGTAGTATTTGTCTTCGGTCTCAAATGGCAGGGCGGTTACCTTTCTCCCGGTTTTGTCGAAAAAATGGATGAGGTGGTCTGCGAATCCATCGGAGTAAACAAATTTAATTTGCTGCTGTAAGTTTTTGTCGAGTTTATTGTAGTCCTTTATAACCCTGGGTTTGTTAGGCGCCATAGCTTTAAAATTAGATGATTAAAGTTCAAAATATTTCAATTAGATACATGTGATTTTCAGTTACTTTTTTAAACTGATAACCATAGCAAATAAATAGTATCCTTTTGATATTTGCAACAGTTCACTGGTTTTTTTTGGTTTTTTTACGGCGCCTGATTTTTCCGTAGATACATTGGCGGTCGGTACACCAGTTGCACTGGTAACCTTTTTGTTTACAGTTTTTTCCAATGCCGGTAATGCCGCTCACCGATTTTACGGGGCTCATCAGCGATGTTTCAGAAAGTGAAATCCCGCAGAAACCGGGAGGTAAAAGGGCAAACAGTTTCTGCTGTTCGGCAACGCTCCAGTTACAGTAGCCCGGCGAAAAAGGATCGGTAATGCCCATTCCTGCCCGGGTTGCATTCGCGCTGATTTCTTCCTGTATTTTCCCGGCGGCCTTGTCAACTGTTACCGAACCGATAACGTCCAGTACGTAGGCAAGGAATTCATCTCCGCTTTCGGCTTTTTCTTTGGCTATCGCCGAAATACCGGCTCCTGCAGTGCAGACAAACAGCGCAGCTTGTGTTGCATTTTTGAGTTGGGAAACCACTGTTTTTCCGGTGTGAAAAACCTGATCATTTATCCGGATGGTTTCATTCAGGGAATCAACCGTTGCTTCTTCGAAAATTTTATAGCCTCCGGTGATTTGGCAAAAT
>CAYRBS010000165.1:4370-5851 GCA_964422335.1 uncultured Mariniphaga sp.
ACTTTGCCAAAACAAGTGTGGTGGCCATCGAGATGTTTTGTGCCTTCGCGGTTGTGGCAGATAAAAAACTGCGAACCCCCGGTGTTTTTTCCGGCATGTGCCATGGAGAGCACTCCGCGGTCGTGGTACTGTTTGTTGCCGTCGGTTTCGCAAGGAATGGTGTAGCCCGGGCCACCAGCGCCGGTCCCGTCTGGACAACCGCCCTGTATTACAAAGTTGGGAATCACCCGGTGAAAAGTTAATCCGTTGTAAAAACCTTCTTTCGATAGTTTTACAAAATTTGCAACGGTGCCGGGTGCATCTGCATCGTAAAACTCTACTTTCATCACCCCTTTATCGGTATAGATGGTTGCTTTTGTAGTCTGTGTCATTCTGTCTTTTTTTTAAATATGGCGCAAATGTAAAAAAATCCGGGAGATTATTTTGCTCAGGCATTGCAATGTATGTAATAGAATCCTATCTTTAGGTTTCAGAAATAATCCGTAAAATTAATTAAAATGAATTCTTTTTCAGATCAAACCAGGCGCGGGTTTATCCGCAATTTATCCATTATTACAGGAGCATCAGTCGTTCCGGGAAGTTTGTTAACATCTTGTTCGGGTAGCCCCGGGTCAAATATGAAGCTGGGCCTTGTAACCTATCTTTGGGCAAAAGACTGGGACATCCCTACCATTATTAAAAACTGTACCGAAGCAAATATCCCCGGTGTTGAACTTCGGGTGGAACATGCCCACGGTGTGACCCTCGACCTTACCAAATCCGAACGCGAGGAGGTGAGAAAGCAGTTTGCCGACAGCCCCGTGGAAATTGTGGGAATGGGCACAAACGAACAGTACGACTGGCCCGATCCGGACAGGCTCAGGGAATCCATTGAAACAACCAAAGCATGGCTGCAGTTGAGCAAAGACATTGGCGGCTCCGGAGTGAAGGTGAAACCGAACCAGTTCCGCGAGGGTATCCCGGAAGAGCAAACCCTGGAACAAATTGGCAATGCCCTCGACGAGCTGGGGCAGTTTGCCCTCGATATGGGTCAGCTAATCCGCCTCGAAGTACATGGTCGGGGTACACAGCAACTGCCCAATATCAAAAAAATTATGGATCATGTGCAAAACAATGGCTCCACTGTTTGCTGGAACAGTAACGACCAGGATTTGGACGGGGAGGGGCTGGAATATAATTTCAACCTGGTAAAAGATCGTTTCGGCGATATTTGTCATGTGCGCGAGTTGAATATTGGAGATTATCCGTATCAGCAATTAATGGATATGTTTGTTGAAATGGACTACAACGGCTGGGTGCTCCTGGAATGCCGTACCGACCCGGATGATAAAGTTGCAGCCCTGAAAGAACAACGGCAGGTTTGGGAAGAAATGATTGCCAATGCCCAGGCAAAATTGTAAATAGTTTTCAGCCTCTTTAGCTCAGTTGGCAGAGCAGCTCATTCGTAATGAGCAGGTCGCGGGTTCGAGTCCCGTGAGAGG